>JAYTNA010000264.1:0-9583 GCA_043748865.1 Saprospiraceae bacterium | reverse complement strand
TTCCGAATAAAACAAGTAATTTTACAAGCGGAATTTATGATTATTCCATACCAACTTTTGATTTATCTTATTACCCGAAAGAACGTGGTCCATATAATTTTGATGAGCCGGATGGGTTAAGTATGTCAGGTATGTCGAGTATGAAACTGACTGCCGGCTTAAGAAATGACGGTAAACTTGCGGCACCCGAAACGCGTTGGGCAGGTATTCAACGCGGTATTCAAACGCCGGATTTTGAAGCAGCGAATGTCGAATACGTAGATTTTTGGATGCTCGATCCATTCCGCCGCTTGGGCAGTGATAATAATGCAGGTAAACTTTTACTCCACTTAGGTGAAGTTTCTGAAGATGTTTTGCGCGATGGACGTAAATCTTTTGAAAATGGTTTGAAAACGCCGGCAAATCCGAATTTACTCACCGATTATACACGTTGGGGTAAAGTGCCGCGCACAGAATTACCGTTACCAAATTCTTTTTCTGCCGATACAACTGAACGGAGAATACAAGACGTGGGTCTTGACGGTTTAAATGATGCGGAAGAAGCTGTATTTTTTGATGCATATTTAGCAAAAATAAAACCGCGCCTTTTGCCGAGCGCATACGATAAAATAGCGAAAGATCCATCTAATGACGATTTTGTTTATTATAATGATTCGAATACTTACACGACCGATAATACAATTTTACAAAAATACCGGAAATTTAATGGTCTTGAAGGTAATTCGGCGAACAGTAACGGTACTGATTTACAATCGGCAACGAATATTCCGGATGCCGAAGACGCGAACCGTGATAATTCGTTCGATGAAAATGAAGCATATTATGAATATGCGATTAAATTAAATCCTGTACCGGGTGCAGGAGACCCTACAAAAAACCGAACGTCAGGTAACTTAGATACAGTCGGTTTAAAAAATTATATTGAAAGCATTAAAGACTCTTTAACCGGTCGTCGTTGGTACCATTTCCGTATTCCTATTGACGGATATGACTCTAAACACGGACAAGTTACAGATTTCAGAAACATTCGTTTCGCTCGTTTAATTGCGAAAGGTTTTCAAGATTCAGTAACACTGCGTTTTGCAAAATTAGATTTAGTGCGCAATCAATGGCGACGTTATCGTCCGGATAAAAACGTCAATGGTTTTGATCTCGGAAACGGTACCGATGCTAATACTTTAGAGTTGAGCGCCATAAATATTGAAGAAAACAGTAGAAGACAACCATTTAATTATGTGATACCGAATGGTATTGCGCGCAATCAGATTGTAGGAACTTTAGGTGGTAATGCTTTTCAAAATGAACAAGCATTGAGCATGAAATTCACGCAGTTACCTGCTAAAAAAGCACGTTCAGCTTTCAAATTATTCAGTTCCGATTTGCGTATTTACAAGCGTTTAAAAATGTTTGTACACGCCGAAAGTAAAGAACAAACCTATAACGGAACGGGGTTAGATAAAAAAATGCACGTCTTCATGCGCGTCGGTTCTGATTTTGAAAAAAATTACTACGAGTATGAAATTCCGTTAATAATGACAAAACAAAAAGGTTTGCCGCAAAATACGCTGCCTTTAAGCACAGACGGACGACCTTCACAAAATCCGTATGCAGATTCTGTTTGGAGTAATGTAAATACTTTTGATGTTGATTTAACTGCTTTTACGGGTATAAAAAAACAACGCAACGGCGCAAAAATCTCTTTAGCGGAAGTGTTCAGCGTGGTGGATGCCGACAAGCCGGAAAACAAAGTAAAAGTTATCGGTAATCCGGATATCGGTTTAGTAAAAGGCATTATGATCGGTGTTTACAATACGGACGATGTTACACACGATGTTGAAATTTGGATAAATGAATTGCGTTGTACGGGTATTAATGAAAATACAGGTGTGGCGGCTTTGGCGCGTTTAGATATGAAACTTGCAGATTTCGGAACAGTGAGCGTTTCCGGAAATTATCTCGGTGTCGGTTACGGTGCAATTGATCAGCGTGTGTTGCAACGCAGTCGCGAAGAAGTTTTAGAATATAATGCCATCGGGAATTTTGAACTGGGTAAATTTTTGAAACCGACTTCCGGTATCCATATCCCGATGACGATACAACATTCGCAAAGTACGCGCACACCGGAGTACGATCCATACGATTTGGATATTAAACTAAAAGATAAATTACAACAGGAAACGGACGGAAATAAACGCGATTCTATTCGAAGTACTGCTCAAACCGTACAAAGAATTGATGGTATCAGTTTCAATAACGTGCGCAAAGACAGAACCGGCGGTGATAAATTGCCGATGCCTTGGAACATCGAAAATTTCAGTGTGTCGTATTCAAATACTAAACTCGAAAGACATGATCCGCTCATACAAAGTGAAACGCGGAGCAGCACAAAAGCCGGTTTAGATTATACATATTCACGCGCACCGATTTATTTTTCACCATTTAAAAACGTGGTGAAAAATGAAAAATTTGCAAAATATTTGAAACTCATCACCGATTTTCATTTCAATCCGATTCCGAATACTTTTGGTTTTAATACGGTTTTAGACAGGCAACTCAACTCTATAACCTACCGTTTTTCCGGAGAACAAGAAGCAACGAATACTTTTTATCAACGGCGTTACACTTGGGACAGGAATTACACGATGCAATGGGATTTGACGCGCTCATTGAAACTCAATTTCGATGCAAGAAATAATTCTATCATTGATGAATTGAATGATTTTACACTTACCGGAAATCCGACACCCGAAGCAGATAAAAATAAATATCTTTTAAATAATTTAAAAAATTTTGGACGCACAAAACGCTACGATCAAAACGTAAACTTGAATTGGACGGTGCCATTCAAAAATATTCCGTTCATGGATTGGGTCAGCGTGCGGGCAACTTATGGTGCAACTTATGGTTGGGAAGCATTTTCATACAGTCCTTCCAATGATAATCAAGAAGGCTATAATTTTAAAGCGATTGGTAATAACATTAATAATAAACAAAACAAGCAAGTTAATGCCGATTTAAGTTTTGATAATTTGTACAATCAGTTTAAATACTTACGCAAAATCCAAACGCCGATTTTTGCACCTGCCGGCACACCGAAACCGAAAAAAAATAGCCGTGAGCCATTAGCTTTGAGCAGTGAGCAATCTGACAGCTCAAAGCTCAAAGCTCAAAGCTCAAAAATTAAAGCCAAAAAAATTAAAGGCGATAAAGAATACGAACCGTCGTTGGTAGAAAAAATATTTATTCGTCCGTTACTCATGATACGCAAAGCAAGTTTCAGTTATAACGAACAAAATAATTCCTATGTGCCCGGCTTTACGCCGCAAGCCAGTTTGTTCGGTATGCAAGATTTGCGTGCGCCGGGTTGGGATTATGCGCTTGGTTTTAGATCTGCTGATGATGATTGGCTCGATCAAGCACGCCGCAACAATTGGATTTCAACCGATATTCGACAAGTGCGTCCGTCATTGAATGGTACGACCCAAACACTCACAGCGCGTCTTTCGCTCGAACCTTTTACAGATTTTAGATTAGATTTAGATTTAGCGAAAAATGTAACCAAGAATCGTTCTGTTGAATTTAGAAATCAATCGGAAACGCCAAGTATAGATAGTATTCTCGGCGCTAATCGTTTAGAAGATGGTTCTTACACGATTTCTTATTTACCGATCGGTACTTTTTTCAAACCTGACTCTGCCGTATTTAATCAATTCGATAAAAATCGGATAATTATATCCAATGCACTCAACCCGAACGGCGCGGCGCATCCGGATAACTTAGGTTATAAAATCGGTTACGGTTCAACCAATCAAGATGTTTTGGTGCCGGCATTTATTGCAGCGTATTCCGGCAAAGACGCGAAAAATTTTAAAACGAGCGATCTATTTAATCAAATACCGCAATTTAATTGGCGATTAAGTTACGGCGGTTTAGCAAAATTGCCGGGTTTACGTGATATTTTTAACAGCATCAATATCACCCACGGTTATAAATCAACACTCACCGTCAATTCTTATAAAAGCGATCAATATTATGTCACCGGACAAAGTACACCGCAAAAAGAATCGCCGAATGAATATTATTCGCAGTACGATATACCGACAGTTGTCATAAGTGAGCAGTTTCAACCCTTGCTTGGTATTGATGTAAGTTTGAAATCGGGTGCCATCATCGGCATTAATTATCGCAAATCGCGGAATTTGGCTTTAAGTTTGAGTGATTCGCGCTTGCAAGAAACGCACACAGAGGCGCTTACTTTCAAATTTGGTCATCGTTTAAAAAACGTTTACATTGCTTTCTTAGATTTCAATTTGGAGAAAAAGAAACCAACGAAGAAAAATACGGCAAAACCAAGCGAAGATCCGAATGCAGTAGTTGATCCGAATGTGAAGAAAAAGAGAACGCCAACTGTGCGCAAAGGCAATGATTTAGTTTTAAATTTCGATTTAACGCTGCAAGACGATCATTCCGATAACAGACAATTAGGTCAAGGCATTGTCGTGCCGTCACGCGGTTCAAAAACATTTCGCATTTCGCCATCTGCCACTTATACCGTCAATAAGCTTTTAGATTTGCGGTTTTTTATTGATTACAACCAACTCATTCCATACACGAGTGCTTCGTTCCCGTCAACGACGGCATCGGGCGGGTTTGTGATTACTTATAAATTGCAATGATAATTAACAATTGATAATTGACCGTTGATAACGAAAATTATAACTGTCAATCCGCAAGTTGAGACAATACAAAAACGTGTATAGAAATTTGTTTTTCATGCGCGTTTTTTATTTTATCATCTGCAACCATCAATTATCAATTATTCTTTTTAATTTCGCTTCTATAATTTTTATTTTAAAACCACATAGGCTCATAGATGACATAATTCCCATAAGTTTTCATTTTTCATATTAACTTTTTCATTTTCAAATATAATGAAACGACGTTTATTTCTTTCTAACTCATCAAAAGCAATCGGCGGATTAGCTTTGATGAATACTTTGCCGACTACTCGAAGCTTCGGTAAAAGTAATTTTATGGGTGCGAATGATAAAATTCGCGTGGGTGTTATCGGCTGTAAAGGCATGGGTTGGAGCGATACCAAATCATTCATGAAAATGCCGCAAGTTCAAATTGTTGCTTTATGTGATGTGGACAACAATGTATTGAACGAACGCAACGCCGAACTGGAAAAACTTACGGGTACAAAAGCGGTTACTTATGGCGATTACAGGAAACTTTTAGACAATAAAGACATTGATGCCGTTATCATCGGTACACCGGATCATTGGCACGCTTTGCCGATGATTCACGCTTGCGAAGTCGGCAAAGATGTGTATGTCGAAAAGCCTTTGGGCAGAACGATTGAAGAATGTAACGTTATGCTCGCCGCTGCAAGAAAATATAATCGCGTCGTGCAAGTCGGACAATGGCAACGCAGCGACAAACACTGGCAAGATGCAATTGATTTTGTGCGTTCCGGCAAATTAGGAAAAATCAGAACCGTAAAAACTTGGGCGTATCAAGGTTGGATGAAAAATACGCCTGTAAAACCGGATACACCTGTTCCTGCAGGTGTTGACTATAATATGTGGCTCGGTCCCGCGCCCAAACGTCCGTTTAACGAAAATCGCTTTCATTTTAATTTTCGTTGGTATTGGGATTATGCCGGCGGATTGATGACGGATTGGGGTGTGCATATTATTGATATGGCGTTGTACGGTATGGATGCAAAAGGTCCGAAATCGGTGATGGCTTCCGGTGGAAAATTTGCGTATCCGGATGGTGCGATGGAAACGCCGGACACACTGCAAGCGATTTATGAATTTGATGGTTACACCATGATTTGGGAACACGCAAACGGTATTGATGGCGGACCTTACGGCAGAAATCACGGTGTAGCTTTCATCGGTAACAACGGAACGCTTGTCGTTGACAGAGGCGGTTGGGAAGTTATTCCGGAAAAAACCGATGGCAAACCGCGAATGGAAGTTGTGCCGCTTATAAAAGGTGTCGGCGGCGGTTTAGATTTTCATACAAAAAATTTCGTAGATTGTATGTCGTCTCGTGCAAAACCTAATGCAGATATTGCGATTGCTCAAAATACGGCGTTAAATGCGTCTTTAGGAAATATAGCTTATCGCGTCAACAGAAAAATTTTCTGGGATGCGGGTACGCAACAAATTATCGGTGATAAAGAAGCGAACAATTTAACGAAAGCACATTATCAAAATGGGTGGAAACTTAATTAATTAATTGACAATGGACAGTTGACAATTGACAACTATTTTTTTTATTAATTGTCAACTGTCCATTGTCAACTGTCCATTGTCAACTGTCAATTAAAATCTTACACTCGCACTCAATATAAAATGTCGTCCTGCTTGCGGATAAAATCCGGCATAATTAATAAAACCGTTGCCTTCACTGCGTACATAAGGATCATTTATCGTCGGATTTGAACCGGCGTAAGTATAGCGCGACGCATAACCATTAGACACGTATTTGGCATTGAAAAGATTTAAAACTGAAAAAGAAAATGAAATTGTTGAGACGCGGTGCATCGCGTCTCTATCAATATTTTTAAATAAACCCAATGAATAATTGAAATGCAAATCGGTAGTACTATAAGCCGGTAAAATGGTATTTGAGTTTGAAGTATTATCCAAAAATTGTTGCCCGACGTATTTTCCGTTGATGGTTACGGATAAATCATTTTTTTCGTTTTTCAAACATTGATAAGTCAATCCCAGATTACCGATGACTTTAGGCGAGAGGGCAATATCTGTATTAGTGTGCGCGATATTTGTCACATCATAAGTCAACCAATCGCTTACAGATTCGGTGAATTGCGCAATTTTATGTTCCGATAAAGTTAAATTACTAGTTACAGAAATTTTTTCGGACATTTTAAATCCGGCTTCTAATTCAATACCGGCGCGGTAACTTTTCGGTACATTTATGCGCAACGCATCGCCTACATCATTTATTTTTCCGGTTAAAACCAATTGATTTGTGTAATCCATGTAAAATAGATTGACATTGAATTGCACATGGTCGGTTTGTTTTTTCCAACCGATTTCAGTATCGTAAAGTGTTTCCGGTTTCGGTAAATCTGTAACGCTTGGGTCAGTTAAATCATTTCTATTAGGTTCATGATTCGCTACACCGATGGAGCCGTAAAAATTGCCGAGTGCATGGGCATTGTACAGAAAACCGAATTTAGGATTAAAAAAAGTATAGCTCACACTGCGCGAAATATCGCGTTTGTTTTTATCAATGCCGTTGATGGCGTAGTTTAAAGCACGTATTTGCGCATCGGCATAAAAATTCCAATGAGTAGTCGGTTTGAAAATTATTTTTTCATAAACATTCACATCATCTTTTATTGCCGAACTGCTGTAATATTTATAGTGCGTATCAATTACCAAATTTTCGCCGACTACATCAACCAGAGTACCGTAACTGTTGCCCCAATAACGATTAATGCCGCCACCGGTTATAGATTGAATTTGTTTTCTATCAATCGTGTAAGAAAAAATCGCCCCGAGAAAATCGTTGTCCAACCACAAACGTCGTACAATATCAGCCGTATCGTTTGTTTTTTTATTCATGTAATTTGCAACCGGTTGACCGGCTTTATATTCTTCGTAATATCCGATACCGTGCGTGTAGTGCAATGTAATATTGAGCTTTGAGTTTTGAGTTTTGAGCGTTGAGTCGCGTTCACCTTTTAACTCATTGCTTAAAGCTAACGGCTCACGGATAACTTTCGTCCAACTCAAATGCGCGTGGGTTTGGTCGTAATTATCCACTTGATTTTTATACGCCGGTGTACTTTCCGTACCTTCCGGATTGTAACGGCGCGTTGAATCGTTACTCAAATAAGAAAAAGGAATCCCGTACCATGATTGATATGTTTTCTCATGTCCGCCAAAAATTTTTAAGCGCAATGAAGATTTATCCGTCAAATAAGTAGCCGACGTAAAATAAGAATACAATTGCGAAGCAGCTCTATCCACATAACCGTCGGAAGCGATGTAAGAAACGCGCCCGTCAAACATAAATTTATTTTTCAAAAATCCGGATGCGGCCGAAAGCGTGTGACGTTGTGTATTAAATGAACCTACGCCGATTTTATAACTCAAAAATTTTTCGCTCGACGGATTCGTAATCATATTCACGGTTGCACCGAAAGCACCCGCGCCATTAGTAGATGTGCCGACACCTCTTTGCACTTGAATCGAATTGGTTGAACTCGCAAAATCCGGTACATCTACCCAATACACCGATTGACTTTCAGCATCGTTTAAAGGCACGCCATCGAGTGTAACGTTTATGCGCGTCGCATCAGTGCCTCTGATGCGTAAATAAGTATAACCGACACCGGCACCGGCATCAGAAGTTTCAACCAACGAAGGTAAATTTTTGAGAAGGAAAGGCACATCTTGCCCGTTGTCACGCTGACGAATTTCGGCGGATTTAATATTGGTGAAAGTCAACGGCATCAACGGCGTTGCCATGTTGGATGTAACAGTAACACTGTTGAGTAATCGAGAAGAATCAATATAAGTTTGAGAAAACAAAAAAGTAGGTAAGAAAACTAACAGATAGATAGCGGTACGTAACATTGGTATAAAGTTTTTGGAGTGCGCCATGGATGACGACAAAATATACCAACGAAACTTTTAGGTTATAGGTTATGGGTTATAGTTTATAAATTATTTTTTATGATAACCTATAACACATAATCTTACAACCTAAGTTTTTTCCCTCGACAGCATTACCTGTTCAGGTTCATTGGGTATAATCTCAGCCGTAAAGAATTACAGCACCCCGTTTTGAATTAAAAATAAACAATGAAATTGTTGACATTGTTTATTGTTCTGCAAAGGTACACCAAATTTGGATAAAGAAAAGAAAGAATAAAATCAAAAATCATTATTGTGTAACGTCCATCTATAAGTCCATCATCCGGTTTAATGCCGTTTGAAATCTTTTTTCTTCATCACCTTCAAGAATAATAAATTGTTTTTTTAAGTCGGTCAATGTTTTTAAATAAATATTGAAGAGTCTTTCGCGGTCGTTCGGGTTTTCACGCAATGGATCGGACTCCCATATAACATCTTTCGGTGAACAAAGAAAATAAATTTTAGGTATAGGGTATAGGGTATACGGTATAATTTCTTTCTCAATACCTTGTATAATAAATTCATCGCAAACGCCGAAAACTTCTTCTGACCAGATTTTTAATGTTATTAAATCCGTATCACAAAGATAAAATACTTTTTTTTGTAGAGTAGCAGTAAGTCGTGCCGATTGTTCTGATTTGAGTTGTCCCTGCGCTATTTTTTTTAAGTCGGGTAGGGTATAGGCAGTGTTTCCTTTTTCTGAAAAATATTGACGAACATATTCATCAACAAGTGGTACATTAAAATACGTTGCTAATTTTTTGGCTAAAGTTGTTTTGCCCGAAGATTCCGGTCCCGTAAAAATAAAATTAATCATTATCAGGTATTGGGTATTAGGTTTTGGATATTGTGTTTTGAGTAGCGCGTATTTTATTTAACTTCCATTTTTTCCGTTA
>JAYTNA010000263.1:0-4279 GCA_043748865.1 Saprospiraceae bacterium | reverse complement strand
TTTTTTATTTAAAAATGCTATACAATTTAAAATATAAATTCTAATTTTACGATGCCGAATAATACGGTATTAATTTTTACTAAAACCAAAATTCTTTAATGAAAAGATTAATGTTTTCTTTTTTACTCGCTCTAATTGGCTTTACGTCACTTATTAGCCAAAATATAAAACGCGATACCGGAATTTTAAACGGTGCGGCTTATGAAATTTTAATGCCTAACAATTGGAATAAAAAACTTGTGATGTATGCTCACGGATACGAACAGACCGCACAATCGGCAGGTAAACTCTATCCGAATGATATGCTCAAAGTTTTTTTAGACAGAGGTTTTGCCGTTGCACGTTCATCATATAAGAGAACAGGTTGGGCGCAGCAGGAGGGTGTTGATGCGACCGAAGAAACCCGCCAGTTTTTTTTAAAAAAATATGGTAAGCCGGATTCTACTTTTATGACCGGACATTCGATGGGTGGCGGTATTACGGTTTCAACAATCGAAAAATTTCCGAAAATTTACAGCGGCGGTTTGGCTTTGTGTCCGTTGGCAAATAATCCATACGTACAAACAAAAGCGGCGTTCGATAATTTGTTAGTGTTCAATGTACTCTTTCCGGATGTTTATACGAAAGTATCAGATGTGATGAGCGGAAAAGCAGAGCCGCTATTCACTGATGAAGTGGGCATGAAGAAAAAAGGCAGAGAAATTGCGATGAAATTAAATCTCAAACCGGAATTAATAGCAGCGTATGCGAAACGTGTCGATATGAAATTGAAAGACGTTCCGTTTTCAATTATTTTTGCTGATGGCGTTTTACGCGATTTGTACGCTCAAACCGGCGGCAATCCTTTTGACAATACGAATACACTATACACCGGTTTTCCGGATGATTGGGAAGTGAATAAAAAAATTGAACGCATCTCGGCAAATGTACCGGCAACACGTCTCACGACCTACGACCGTACCGGTATTGTAGATAAACCGCTTTTGATGATGCATACGAGTTATGATCAAATTATTGATCCGGCTTTAGCTACCAATAATTACGATAATTTAGTACATCTTACACACCATGAAAAAAATTTAAAACTTTTTTTAACAAATGGACAAGGACATTGTAATTTTTCGGACGAACAAATCGGCATCGCATTTGATGCTTTACGCGCTTGGTCGAAATCCGGACAAAAACCTACTGGAATGGAAATAGCATCGCCGCCACAGCCAAGAATACTCGATACTTTGTGTTACGAAATGCGCATTTATACCGCAGCGAAAGGTAAACTGAATGATTTAGAAAAACGTTTCAGGAATTATACCTGCAATTTTTTTGAAACTTGCGGTATGACAAACGTCGGATATTGGACACCGATTGATAATCCTGACGAAAAACTTTATTACATCATGTCTTATCCAAACAGAGCGGCACGCGACGCTTCTTGGAAAATGTTTAGCGAAGATACGGCGCGTCAAAGTTTTTTTAAAAAAAGCGAGGCGAACGGAAAATTGGTAGAAAAAGTGGAAAGTATTTTCTTGAAAAGCACAGATTTTTCTCCTAATAATTTTGAGCCGACTAACGGTAAAGTTTGGGAATTACGCATTTATACCGCCACGCCGAATAATTTAGAAAATCTTTTGAGTCGCTTTAGAGATCACACCGTTAATTTATTTGAAAAATACGGTATGACCAACAAAGTTTATTTCACGGCAACCGATGCCTCACAAGGCTCAGATAAAATGTTGTATTATTTTTTAGCACATAAATCGGAAGCAGCAGGCAAAGAATCTTTTAAAAATTTTGGCGGAAGCGATGAGTGGAAAGCCATCAGAGCAGCATCAGAAGTAAAAGGCGGGGGACCTTTAACTTCAAAAATAGAATCCATTTATATGTATCCGACGGATTTTTCGCCGATTAAATAATTTTTTTTATTGTTTTTGAATTTGCTACTCACTATGTATCAAATTCAAAATCAATAAAAAAAATCAATTCCCATCCCAATTCACACTTTCCATTTGCGATAAAATCCAACGTTGTTTAGTGAGCATATATTCGGTCGGCGCATTGGCTTTAAATAAAATCGGATTAGGCAAACAAACTGCTATGAGTGCCGCTTGTTCATCAGTCAGTATTGTAGCAGACGTATGAAAGTATTTTTGCGCTGCCGCTTCGCAACCGAAAATACCGTCTCCCATTTCTGCGACATTCAAATAAACTTCTAAAATTCTTTTTTTACTCCACAATAATTCAATCAGCACCGTGAAATAGGCTTCCAAACCTTTGCGCACAAAATCTCGACGTTGCCACAGAAAAACATTTTTGGCGACTTGTTGCGAAATTGTACTTGCGCCTTTTGTCTTTTTATGTGTTTTATTATACTCAATTGCTTTTTCAATCGCCTTAACATCGAAACCGAAATGACTGTCAAAATCTTGATCTTCTCCGGCAATCACAGCTTGTTGCATCGCATCTGAAATTTTAGTGATGGACACCCATTTTTTATTTATTTTTTTTCCTAATAAAGATTGAAAAGCAATTGTCGGCGTTGTATAAACCGGCAACCATATCAACAGAATGATATACACAAGATGCGAAATAATTATAAATAATAAAATCTTTTTTGTCTTGCGAATTATATTTTTTGATACAACCATATTGGAAAATGAAAAAAGAATGACGAAAAATAAAATTCCACATCAACTATTTTTAATTTTTTATCGTTCTACAACTGTTTTTTTTGATGAATACTTCACTAAAAAAATTATTTTTTATTTTTTTTACTTAAAAAACATTGGTAAAAATAATTTTTTTTTCACAATGTCTTTTTTTTGTCTTAAATTAACTAATTGATTATAAATAGTTTAAACCAAATATAAAATCAAAAACTAAGTAATTTATTTGTAACAACGGCTCTGAAATGTACTTGCACAGGTAAAATACTTATCGCACCTTTGTATCACTTAAAACAGACAGTATGAGACAAACTACACAAGATTTATATGTTCATGGGATTATATTTGCTGTCGGAGAGTCGTCCCGATAAATTTATCGGGACGGTTTTTCTGATTTAAACGGAAAATTTAATTTTGATTGTCGTGTGTTTGATAGTTTTTATTCCGCTGCAAATTTTTCTATCTAAATTCGTAATATGTTCATGGGATTATAATTTGTTGATAACGCCTCGCTTTTGTCGAGGCGTTTTTTTTTATTTTAGACGATGGACGATGGGTAATATACAATGGACATATCTTTATCAACCAACAAATGAACTAACCAACTAACTCATCTACAATTTTCGCTGAAAGTAAACACAAAGGAATACCACCGCCCGGATGAACAGAACCGCCGCAAAAATATAAATTTTTTATTTGTGAAGTGAAGTTTGCGTGTCTTAAAAACGCGGACATTCTATTATTACTGCTCGTACCGTATAAAGCACCCGCATAAGATTGCGTTTTCGATTCTATACCGAGTGGCGATAAAACTTCTTCTGCATCAATTAAATCGGAAATATCTGTTTTTAAAATGCGCGAAAGCTTTTCAATAATATTTTTTTTCGTCCGCACAATGAGTTCTTCCCAATTCTGTCCGCTGTTTGAAGGTGCATTTACCATCACAAACCAATTTTCACAATTTTTCGGCGCGTCTGAAGATGTTAAACCCGAAGTAATATTTACATAGACCGTTGGATCGTCAGAAAGTGTTCCTCGTGATAAATTTTCAAATTCTTTTTTATAGTCGTCGGAAAAAAAAATATTGTGCAAATGCAATTGACTAAAAGTTTTGCGAATACCCCAATAAAAAATAAGTGCGGAGGTGGAACGTTCTTGATTTAAAGTTTTTTCAGGATGCGGCAGTGTTGGCAATAACTTTTTGTATGTGAAATAGACATCCATGTTGGATACAATGGCATCGGCTTCGTGCTTTTCTCCGTTTTCAGTTTTAATTCCGGTAATTTTGAGCTTTGAGCTTTGAGCCTGGAGTTTTGAGTTAAGAATTTTTTCTGCTTCAGGTTTAGATCGGCTCAAAGCTAAAGGCTCAAAGCTCAAAGTCGAAACTTTTGTATTAAAATGAAACCGCACACCTTTCAGTTGCGCTACCTTATATATAGCTTGCGTAATTTTACTCATACCCCCTGCCGGATAATAAGAACCGATGCCATGTTCAAAATGCGGAATCATACTTAACATTCCGGAGGCTTTGTACGGGTCGGAACCGTTATAAGTAGCAAATCGATTGAAGTATTGAACGAGTTTCGGATTTTTTTCTAAAATCTTTTCATGCGTTG
>JAYTNA010000262.1:0-7599 GCA_043748865.1 Saprospiraceae bacterium | reverse complement strand
TATCGCATTTAATTACGGCAGTGCCGGGGAGCAGCGCGTATTTTAACGGCAGTGTGATTGCTTATTCTAATGATATAAAAAACAAAATCCTTCAAGTACTGGAAAAAATAATTACGACAAACGGCGCGGTGAGTGAAGAATGTGTAAAAGCGATGGTGCAGGGTGTGATTAAAAAAATGAATGTAGATGTAGCCATCGCCGTTTCCGGTATTGCCGGTCCGACGGGCGGCACTCCCGAAAAACCTGTCGGCACAGTTTGGGTAGCTGCGGGAGATGCAAAAAATATTTTGACTTATAAAATAGGAATTGATAGAGGCAGGGCAAAAAATATCGAGTTTGCAGCTAACGTCGGATTAAATCTTTTGAGAAAATATTTGTTGGAATACAAATAATTTGTAATTTTGTACTGAAATTGAACTTTAAAATAGCGTGAAATAAAATTTTATTTTGTTGATTAATTATTTTATTAGTTGGTCAGACCAACTAACCAACAAAAAATAAAAAAAATACGATGGCACAAATCGAACTTATTCTGCCCAAAATGGGCGAAAGTATTACGGAAGCAACGATACTGAAATGGACAAAAAAAGTGGGCGATAAAATTGACCAAGATGAAACCGTTTTAGAAATCGCCACCGATAAAGTTGATTCTGAAGTGCCGGCATCGTGTGCCGGTGTGCTTACCAAAATTCTTTTTGAAGAAAATGCGATTGTACCTGTCGGTACTTGTATTGCTTATATTGAAACAGATGTCGTCGCACAAAGTGTGGCGGTGGAAAAAACACAGATTGCACCTACCCAATTAAATAAGCCGGCAATATCCAACGACGAACCGGAAACCGTCGCAACTACTCCTTTCGTTGCCGAAATTGTCTCGTCAAATAATAATGCCGGCACAGAAAGCGGCAGGTTTTATTCGCCGTTAGTAAAAACGATTGCTAAAGAAGAAAATATATCTTTTACCGAATTGGAACGTGTTGCCGGCAGCGGCGAAGGCGGGCGCATCACCAAAACAGATTTGTTGAATTATGTTAAAAATAGAAGTACATCAGCATCTCAAACCAACAAAGATAGCCGACAATCTGCTGCTGCAATTAATACCCAATACCCAATACCCAATACCTTACAAACCGGTTCTATATCCGGCGGCGTAGAAATTATAGAAATGGATAGAATGCGCCAAATGATTGCGAAACACATGACGGACTCGTTGCAAATTTCGCCGCACGTCACTTCATTTGTTGAAGTGGATGTGACAAATATTGTCAACTGGCGCAATAAAATCAAAGCGGAGTATCAAAAAAAATATAACGAGAATATCACTTACACGCCCATTTTTATTGAAGCTGTGTGCGCGGCATTGCGCGATTTTCCGTGGGTAAATGCAAGCGTGGAAGGTACAAAAATTATTGTAAAAAAAGATTTGAATATTGGTATGGCAGCAGCAATACCAAACGGAAATTTAATTGTACCCGTGATAAAAGGTGCGCATCAATTAAATCTACAGGGATTGACGCAAAAAGTAAATGATTTATCTGCCAGAGCGCGTGCCAATAAATTAAAGCCCGATGATGTTCAAGGCGGCACTTTTACTTTGACGAACGTCGGTACATTCGGCAGTGTGATGGGAACGCCTATTATTAATCAACCGCAAGTGGCAATTTTGGCAACCGGTGTCATTAAGAAAAAACCGGCAGTGATGGAAACGGAATATGGCGATGTCATTGCTATTCGGCAAATGATGTTTCTTTCATTAAGTTATGATCACCGCATCGTTGATGGTGCCATGGGCAGTTCTTTTTTACGTCGCGTGGCAGATTTGCTGGAAAAATTTGATACGAATCGGACTATCTAAGTAATGAAGAATGAACAATGAATAATGAACAATTATTTTTTTAGCAAGATTGTTCATTGTTCTTTATTCATTGTTCATTTGTAAAATGCTTTTCTTCTCAACTCAAAATTTTTACCTAAATAAACTTTACGCACCATCTCGTCGGCAGCTAATTCTTCTGCGGTGCCGGCTTTCAAAATACTCCCTTCAAACATAAGATAGGCACGATCAGTAATAGAAAGTGTTTCTTGAACGTTGTGGTCGGTGATGAGAATACCGATATTTTTTGTTTTTAATTGCTCGACAATAGATTGAATATCCTCCACCGCAATTGGGTCAATGCCGGCAAATGGTTCGTCCAATAAAATAAAACTCGGGGAAGTCGCTAATGCACGCGCAATTTCAGTGCGCCGCCGTTCGCCGCCGCTTAAAGTATCGCCGTTGTTGTACCGCACTTTTTGCAGATGAAATTCTTCTATCAGACTTTCTAATCTATCTCTTTGCTCGTCTTTGCTCAACTCCGTCATTTCCAAAACAGCTTTTATATTGCTTTCGACACTGAGTTTTCTGAACACGGAAGGCTCTTGCGGTAAATATCCTATACCGAGTTTCGCTCGCCGATACATTGCCAATTGTGTGATGTCTTGATCATTGAGATAAACGGCACCGCCATTAGGTTTTATAAATCCGACCATCATATAAAACGAAGTTGTTTTACCGGCTCCGTTTGGTCCGAGCAATCCGACAATCTCGCCTTGATTTACTTCCACACTCACATTTTTTACAACTTGGCGTTTGCCGTAAAATTTTATCAGATTATTTGCGCGTAAAATCATTTTTAGTTTGTTAGTTGCTTAGTTGGTTGGTTGGTTAGTTAGTTTCTAACTGAATAGAATCAAGCGTTAAGTAATTACCGCTATAAAGTTGCAGCACTCCGTTCTCTTGGTAGAAAAATATGCGATAAGCATTTTGAGGTGCGCTGCACCTCAAAACATTTTATTTCTTTTATTCTACAAAGAGAACGCAGCTTTGCTGCTTTAAAAAAAACGTCTAAATCATAAATATTTAATACTCGAAGCTAATCAGAAACCAATAACGCACAACAAAGAAAAGTGTTTTTAAAAAGAATTTATTATTTTAGCGCTTTAAAGTAAATTTTAGATTCCCATTTTATGAAACAACCGCAACGCAACTCGCGTGTAAAAAGATTTTTAGTCAACACTTTAAAAGTATTGGGAGTTTTAATAATTGCTTCTATTACAATTTATCTTTCAGGTCCGAAACCGAGCGCGCCTTTATTGATTGAACCAACTTTTACAAATACTTTAAGTTTATCGGCGTTAGAAAAAAAAATTAATACCGACGAAAACAATGTGCCGCATATAAAACCCGAATGTCATGCGCGTATTGTTTGGAACGATACAACGCACAAAGAAAAAACAAAATATGCCGTTGTTTATCTGCACGGGTTTTCTGCAAGTCGTTACGAAGGTCAACCTGTTGATGAAGACATCGCTAAAACTTTTCACGCCAATTTGTACGAAGCAAGACTTTCCGAACATGGCATTGCTGCCGGTGATTCAACGATGGTGCATTTCAATGCCGACGATTTTTATCAATCCGGCGAAGCTGCTTTAAACATTGCAAAACAACTCGGAGACTCTGTTATTGTCATCGGTACATCTGCCGGTGGTGCGCTGGGTTTGTTCTTAGCAGCACGTCATCCGGAAATAAAAGCACTTGTTGCTTACTCGCCTTGTATTCGCATATTCAGAAAAGATGCTGCCTTACTCGCTGAACCTTGGGGATTGAAAATGGCGCAAAGCATCACCGGAAAAAAATATACTGAATATCAATATAAAACACCGGAACGCGCAAAATATTGGGTAAACAGGTATGCTTTGGAAAGCACCGTCCAATTCGCCAACTTTTTAAAATACGCGATGACGCCTAAAACGTTTGAAAAAGTAAAATGTCCGGTTTTTATGGGTTATTACTATGCAGACGAAGAACACCAAGATAAAGTCGTGTCAGTTCCTGCGATGAAAGAAATGTTCCGGCAACTCGGCACACCTGCCAATTTAAAACGCGCCGTAGATTTTCCCACTGCAGATGAACACGTAATTGCCTGCGATATAACTTCGGGTTCTTGGCAACAAGTAGAAATAGAAACCAAAAAGTTTTTGTCGGAAATTGCAAGTGTAAAATAATTAATAAAATTTTGACATAGACACAGCGAACATCAAAAAAAAATTATAATTTTGTTTGCGTGTCTGTTTGAATTCAGAGATAGTAAGCATTTTTATTTGACCGAAATGACACACTATATAAATTACGCTTAAAAATCCAATTTATCTAACCTGACTCAATTTTTGTCTAATTATGAAAAAAAAACGACTTCGATCCTTATTGCTGTTCTTTTCGGTACTATTTTTATTCGAGCAACTTCGAGCTCAAAATCAAATTACCGGGAAAATTACCGGTGCTGAAGATGGCGTTGCTATTCCGGGTGTCAGTATTTTAGAACAAGACACGAATAATGGCACTATTGCTGATCTTGACGGCAATTATAAAATTACAGTCTCGCCCAACGCCACACTCTTATTTAATTTTTTGGGAATGAAAACCCAAAGTATCAGCATTGCCGGTAGAAGCACGATTGATGTACAACTTTCGGGCGATGATAATGCTTTGAAAGAAGTAGTAGTTACTGCTCTCGGCATTAAGCGCGAAAAACGGGCTTTAGGTTATGCTGTCCAAGAAGTAAAAGGCGAAGACATCGCCAACACACAACGCGATAACTTTTTGGTTTCCATGCAAGGACGTGTTGCGGGTTTAAATATCACAACGACAAGTGGTGCGCCGGGTGCTTCTGCTTCAATTATTTTGCGCGGAGCAAATTCTATCGGCGGAAATAATTCGCCTTTATTTGTCATTGACGGTTTGCCTGTCAGTAATAATACTTTCGGACAAGGCAAATTGTATTCCGATCAACCGAATCGCACAACTGATTATTTGAATCGCGTTGCCGATATTAATCCGAATGATATCGAATCTATTTCTGTATTAAAAGGTGGGGAAGCGGCGGCACTTTATGGTATTGACGCGGCGGGTGGTGCTATCGTCATCACGACAAAAAAAGGAACGAGTGGCAGACCGAAAGTCACTTATGAAAATCGTTTCAGAACAGATGAAGTTACGCGTTTTCCGGAAATACAAAAAATTTACGGGCGCGGTACGCAAGGACAATTAGATCCGAATACTCAAAATGCTTTCGGTCCGAAAAACGATCCGGCTGCGCAGACTTTCGATAATGTCAAAAATTTTTTCCAAACCGGTTTGACACAATATCACGGCTTGACATTAGAAGGCGGAAATCAAGTAGCGACTTATCGTTTATCTTCTTCTTACACTGATCAATCGGGCGTGATACCGACAACAGGTTTACAAAAAATCACGACACGCTTGACAGGCAGAGTGCAAATCAGTTCGCAGATGGATGTTTTATCTTCGCTCTCTTACACGGACAATAAAATCACTAAATCATCTCAAGGTGGTCCGACCGGCGGCTCTTCGACCGGTGTTTCATCGGGTACTTTATTCGGTTTGCTGCTCTATCCTGCAACGGATGATGCTCGAAATTATTTGAATGCGGATGGTACGAGACGATTAATTTTGGGTAACGGTAATTCCGGCGAAACAGATAATCCTTTTTTCAGCGTTTATAAAAATGCCAACTCAGATAAAAATCAACACACAAACGGCAACGTACAATTGAATTATCGTCCGTTTACCTGGCTGAAATTGCAAGGAAATTTTGGTGCTGATATTGATGCTTCTCAAGGCAATCAATTTTTACATCCGGAAAGTTCTTTCAGTAATGGTTCGTCCAACGGTGGCGGCGGTTTAGCAGGTGGTTCTGTTGAAAGCTATACGGCAAATTTTCAACAGTATAACGCAAATTTATACGCAACTTTGAGTAAATCTTTCGGTAAATTCAACACATCACTTTTAGTGGGTGGTGCGAATGAAGATAAAAAAGACGAGACTTACACGGTTTATGGCGAAAAATTATATTTACCGGATTTCAACAGTATTAATAATACCGATCCGACGACGCAACGGAATAAATACACACTTATTCGCCGTCGCGTGCAAAGCATTCTCGGCAGTTACAATTTGGAGTACAATGATATGTTTTTCTTAAACGTCACCGGACGTAATGATTGGTCTTCAACTTTACCGCCGGCGAATAATAGTTTCTTTTATCCGTCAGTGAGTGCAAGTTTTGTATTTACGGAATTGTTGAAAAAAGATCCGAACAACATTTTATCTTTCGGAAAAATCCGCGCTTCTTACTCGGAAGTCGGACGTGATGCCGATCCATATAAAGTGCTTTCCAGTTTAACACCGCAAGTTACAACCGGCGGCGGTTTTGCTTACGGATTTTTCGGCGGCAATCCGAATTTGAAACCGGAACGCAGTAAAGGTTTTGAAATCGGAACGGATTTAAGATTTTTCAAAAACCGCGTAGGTATTGATGCTACTTATTACAGCCGTGAGCTCTCCGACCAAATTGTTTCTCAACGTTTGAGTTACGGTACCGGTTTTGTTTTCGGTTTATTGAACGGCGGCACTTTTTCTAATAAAGGCGTTGAACTCGTACTCAACGGCTCGCCTTTCAGAGGCAAAGGTTTTGATTGGGATATTTATTTGAGCTTCACAAAATTTACAACCGATGTTAAAAACCTGCCGGCAAATGTAGCAGAATACTACAACTCGGATACATGGGCTTACGGCAACGCACGTGCGAGTGCTTTTGTTTCTAATCTGCAAGATTATTATCCGGGGGCTTATCTCGGAAATAATCAACGCGGTGCGGGTAGTGCTACTGCAATTGGCGGTTACAGTTATTTGCGTAACAACAAAGGCGATATTTTAATAAATGCAAATACCGGTTTGCCGGTGATAAACAGTAATTTTTTACCGATAGGCGATCGCAATCCGGATTTTACTTTGGGTTTAACCAATCAATTTCGCTTTAAAGGATTTAATCTATCTTTCTTGCTGGATATCAGAAAAGGCGGTGATGTTTTTAACGGCACGGCATTATATATGTGGCAAACCGGATTAAGTACAAAAACTTTGAATCGTGAAACACCGACAGTATTTAAAGGTGTTTTGCGCGACGGTTATGAAAACAGCGAAAAACCAACGGTAAATATAATTCAAATTACACCGTACTTGCGCTCAAATACTTATTATGGTTCATTCGCAGAAGCAGATTTTGTTGAACACGATATTAATTGGTTGCGTTTGCGCGATGTCACTTTAAGTTATGATTTACCACGTACACTCATCAGTAAAATCGGTTTCATTCAACGTCTCGGCGTTTATGTTACAGGTACAGATTTATTTATGATTACCAACTATACCGGTGCCGACCCGAATGTAAATGGCACAACTGCCGCATCCGGTGGTGTCGGAGCCGGCGGTTTCGATATCGGAAAAATAAGCATTCCGCGCGGTATTTCGTTTGGTTTGCGCGTAGGATTTTAAATCAAGTAGAAAGTAAAAAGTAAAAGTAAAAAGTATTTTTTGAATTACGAATTACGAAAATTAAAAATGAAGTAGGCTGAAAGCCTTATGGCAATAGAATAGGGCGATAGATTCGAGCGTTAACTTATGAGTTTACAGTGTATTTTTGTTCTTTGAAATTTTGATTACCTATGCGATTTAAAAATGTAGAATCGACTGAATTCCGG
>JAYTNA010000261.1:0-20719 GCA_043748865.1 Saprospiraceae bacterium | reverse complement strand
TTTTTTCAAAAAAGATTCTTTTTTAAGACCTAACTTGTACAGAGACTTACCTTCTGATTATTCTGTTTTAATGTCTTCCGGTCCGGAAAGTTCATCCGAAAAAAATAATACTGTTTTAAAATCTATAGGCTCTTTAGATGCCACTGTTTTCGCCGATGCGTTTGCAAAAATTGTTGTGCGGCGTTTCAAGCAAGATTTGAACGCGCTTTTTTTCGAGAGAATGAAAGCGGATATGGACAGCAGCATTGAACTAAAAATAATATTGCCGCATACCCACCAACTTTTGCAATTGGTGGACAAGGATATTTATAACTTTCAAACTTATATTGATGGTTTGCGTCAGAAATTAGAAGAAGATTTTTCAAATATTTTTGCCGGCACCAATGCGCTTTTGGAAACCAAACAATACAAAGATAAATTCACAAAAGATATTGTAGTGCAAAGCATCATTTCAACGATGTTGCAAGTATCGGACGGTTTGGTACATAAAACGCACCCGGGAATGATTATAGAACAATTGAATTTAAACGGTGATTACAGCAGCAGCAATGAAGGCAGAAATATTAAAGGTGGATTGCAATTGCTGCAAATTTTTTCTCGCGGATTGGTTTCTAAAGATACGACCGGACATTATTGGGTGAAAGGTTTAGACAGTTTGAATATGTTGTTCAAAGGAGATCCAATTGTCGGAAAAATTTGGTTGGGTTTATTGTGCCAAAATGTAAGGCAAGAAAACACCGGACAATCTTTAATGTTCAACGACGATATGGATATTCAAGAGACAATTCATAAAATGTATTACGAACCGGCTTATTATTCTGACTCAAAAAACTTTTTTGGTGCTTTATTTAATCAAATCAATCAAATTGAATTGACGGTGGATGATATCAGAGAATCCGGAAAAAAAGGAGCCGCTATTAATTGGACGCAAACGATTTCTCTGTATGAAAATGCCGTATCGCTAATTAAACTCGTGCCGACGATAAAAACTATTTTGGATCCGAATTATGTGATGCCGCGCTATTGGAATCGCAGTTTATTCATTGCCGAAACCATGCCGCGTGTTTATGCGGAAATGAAAGGCAAGCAATATCACGCCGCCGTTCAGCATATTTCCGGATTGATGAAGGCTTTTGATTTCAGAGAACAGTACGTAAAAGGCACGATAAAAATTATTAAATTCGATACTATTCGCAACGGCTTTGCCGCGCCAAAAATAGAAAAACGCATAGTCAATTTAGATACAGTTTTCAGAATAGATACAGCGCGATGCTTTTTTTATAAAACCGAAAACGGTACGCTGCAACCGCGTCGCGATTATTCCGATCCTGTTGGGAATTTTATTAAACTGAGTAACTGTACAGATTCTATTTTCATCAAAAAAATTTATGTAGATGCGCATGCTACTCAAGAACTTAATACCGGAATTACGGATAAATTTTTGAAATACGGCGGTTTCGCGGCTTCACTTGTTGAATCGAGAACAAGCGACGAAGTTGCGGCACTTTTAGATGCGACGATGGTTCCGCCGGGCGGAACGCGGTTAAAAGAAACGGGCGTGATGATTGGTGTCAACGGTTATCTCGGTTTGCAACGCCATTTTTCATCAGGTGATTCTTCCGGTTTCTCGAGCGTATCGGCACCACTTGGTTTTAATTTAAGTTTCGGAATACCGCGAAAACAGGTGATCGGTTTAACTAAATCGCAAAAATTTTGGGATTTCGTTAAACCGCACACCGTTCAAATTTTTGCCGGCATCGTTGATGTCGGTGCATTAGCCGGATTAAGATTTTCCAACAATCGCAGCGATTTACCTAAAATTACTTTGGAAAATATTTTTTCGCCCGGTTTGTTCCTTCACTTCGGCAGAATGTTTAACACGCCTCTGAATCTCGGAATCGGTTATCAAGCAC
Organism: Saprospiraceae bacterium; assembly: GCA_043748865.1. Taxonomy (GTDB): domain Bacteria; phylum Bacteroidota; class Bacteroidia; order Chitinophagales; family Saprospiraceae; genus JAAFJT01. The sequence continues at coordinate 18,806 of JAYTNA010000261.1, read as the reverse complement.
AACCGCGTTTGTATAATATCGTCGGACAAAGTTTAACACTGCAACCGTTTGCTTTTCGCTTCAATGTTAATGCAAATTGGGACATTCCATTTTGGATGTTATTTTATAAAGCGAAAAGTTAGTCGGTTAGTCGGCTAGTCAAAAATATTAATTAGACTAACCGACTAACCGACTAACCGACTAACCAATTAACCCATGACAATAACCGGATCACTCACGGTCAATCAAATTTTGAGACAAGGGGGATTAATTTTAACTTCCGTTTTACTTACTAAGACCAATATCGATTCGGAAGCTATCGGCAATTATGAAACGCTGTTGTTTGTGAGTACCGCTTTAAGTTTTTTTTGGTTGACGAGTATTACGCAAACTTCTTTGAGTTTTTTATCCGGTTTAGATGCCTTGCAAAAAAAAAATGCGGCGGTTCATATTTTCGGATTACTTTTCCTTCTGTCCATAGTTTTTTTCGGTACGACCATCCTTTTCAATTCTACGGTTTTATCTTTTCTGACACAACGCACAAGCGTTCCTTTTTTCAATTGGTTTGCTTTGAGCCAAATTTTTATCCTACCCACGTTCGTCGCCGAAAATATTTTGACGGTTGATAATCAACCTAAAAAAATAGTTTGGTTTGGTGTTTTGTCTTATATCGTTCCGATTTTTATTTTTTTGTTACCGATTTGGTTTATAGGGCATTTCCCTATTTTATTGCCGTTGCCCTTTCAAGGTATTTCTGCGTTTGGGTGGAGTTTTATTTTTTTATTTTTATATTCGGTGTTACGTTTTTTGTATGTGGTGTTGCATATTTTAGATTTAAAATATTTTTCTTTTGATAAAAAAATACTTTCCGGATTCGTTCTTTTAACGCTGCCGATGGTCGGGTATTTTTTTTTGACGCAATTTTCGGCAGTTTTTGTTAATGGGTTGGTGTGTGCTTTTGCGCTTGACAAACCGGAAATTTTTGCCCAATATCGTTTCGGCGCGCGCGAATTTCCATTAGTCATCGCTCTTGTGACAAGTTTGAGTAACAGTTTTGTACCGATACTCGCCGACGGTTCCGGAACTTTTGCAGATTTGAAAAAAAAATCAACAGAGATAGCGCATATTATTTTTCCGATTTCAATTTTATTGTTACTTACCTCCAAAATTTTATTCCCGATTGTTTTCAATCCGTCATTTGTCGCGAGCGTGCCGATATTTAACATTTACGTTTTATTTGTTATCAGTCGCGCATTATTTCCACAAACGGTTTTACTTTCATTAAAAAACACAAAAGCTTTACTTTTTGCTTCTATAATAGAAACAATTTTCATCGTTGTTGCAAGTACCGTTTTGTTGAAATACTTTGGTATTGTCGGCATAGCGTGGTCGATTGTTATCGGTTTTTTTTTAGAAAAAATAATTTTAGTAGAACTTTTGTGGCGAAAATATAAAATCTCCATAGTTGATTATACGCCAATGAAAATTTATTTGGGTTATTGTGTTATGGTCCTTGCGGCGTATTTCATTTGTACGTTGGTATAACTGCCGGTCTAATAAAGTCCTTTTAAAGTCATCTTCGATTAAATTACCGGAGAATCATTTTATTAATTTTACGCGATAAAAAGCCTCAAACACCGACAAGTAAATCCATAGGAATATGCAATTCTTTGTGCAATTTTCGGATTTGTGCTAATGATAATTCTCTTTTCCCGTTAAAAATTTCAGACACTCTGTTTGAACCTAAAATTTTCGCTAAATCTTTTCGACTTAAATTCAACTGTTCTAAAGCTTGCTCAATTACTTGAACAACACTCAGTTCTGTTTTATTAAATAGAAAGTGTTTCGCCTCATACGCTTGTATCAAAGTTGTTAAAGCGTCGAGGTGTGCATATTTTTTTTCTTCTTCTGCCGGATCTCCCAATTCTAAATCGTCTAATGTTTCTACCCAATCACAAAAAAGCAAATAGGTAGTTTCGTCAACAATTGGTGTAATCGGATATTTTGAAGTTGGAAATTTTATCATTGTAATATATGATTTTAGATGTTTGATATATCGGTTATCTTGTCGTAGTCTGCATGAGTGCCGATAAATCGAATATATACACGTTGCGCTCGCGGATGAAATCTGAACTTTGCAATGAGTCGGTATTTATTTCGTGCAATATTAAAAACAAGTCTTTCATTACCAACAAAATCCGCCGTATTAAAAACCTGAATTACTTCTTGAACAGTAAAAAAACTATTGTCGGTGATGACATCATACCAAAATTTCAAAGCGGCTTTGGCATCCGGATAAAGTTTTACAAAATCATGCAATCGTTTTTTCGTAATAATTCTCATAAACAAAAGTACAATTATTTTCCCGAATTGGGAAGTTATCTTATAAAAAAATAAAAAGATTTGCCGGGAAAGCGAATTTGTCTATATCGTTGTGAAGTTTTCTTGTTTTTCATTTTATTTATTAATTTTATGCGGAAAAATATTTTTAATAATTTCCATTGCATCAAGCACCAAAATTTTTTTGAGTTTATTTTTCTTTGTTTATATTTGTGTTTGTAACTTTAGTTTTTAAATTTTAAATTGATGGAATCAATTACTATTTTCGCAAAAAATGACAAGCAAAGTCGTACTATAAAAGCATTTTTAAAGGCTTTGAGTATTAACTATATACCTACACCGCCATCAGAATTAGAAAAATTAGAATCTAAATTAACCGCCGAACAAAAAAAATGGTGGCTTGAATTAAAATCAGACATCAAGAACGTCCATGCCGGAAAAACCAGAGGCAGTATGGATTTAGAAGACTTTTTAAAAGAATTGGCAGTAGTTCGATGATATAAAAGAATAGATTTTATGGAAATAATTTAAGAGATACTGACTTTCAACTTTAGAAAAAATTATTGAAGAACATGGAAATGCAGTGAATTTAACTTTTTCTTTTAGAATTTTTAAAAATAATAAAAGTCCACGAACATAGGTTTGGTTCGTGGACTTTATAAATTTTTTTATATCGAGTAGAATTATTGATTTTTCTCTGCAATCAAATAACTTACTAAAGCATATGTAAGAAATAAAATTCCTATTGAGACTATATATGTAGATTCATTTAATTTAAAAGTGCAGCTCAAAAAATGAAAAACTAAACCGATAAAAAAGAATGAGCCTGAAATAAATTTAATGTTTGTGGTTGTTCGTATTTGTTCAAATGAAAGGGATATTGAACCAATACTTACAACAAGAAAAAACAAAAATGAACCAAACGTGTAAATCATTTTAGTTTCAATCGGTGCATTAATATATATCGTGTAGGAAATTAATATGCAAATACAAAAAACAGTAAGCGTTAAAATAGTATTGAGTTTCATAAATTAAATTGGGGATAAAGGTGGAGGTACGGGGCTGTTTGCTTCAAACATTTGAGAAATTTGTGGGAGATTAGTTGCCAAATCCCACGAAGTCATTCCGGTGCTCCAAATATAATGAGCCTTTGTAAACTGTCCGGTTTTTATAAGTTGAGTTAATTGTTCAACAGTAAATGAACCTTCTTGTTTGCCGTTTAATGCAATAAAATAAATTGCTGAAGTTGGTAAAGGTGGTGGTGTTGAGTTCATATTATTCAACATACTTCCCATTTTATTACCAAGTACCCCGCCCATAACTATTCCTGTCATCACACCGGCAGGATTTATTGTACCACTATTTCCAATATTACCGATTTCGCCTAAACCTGCTGCTGCTGTATTTAAAACCTCGGTTTGTTGATTTAGTTGATGTACAGCAAAATTTTTACCTTCAACCTGCATTTCTATATCTTTTCTTTGAATGCGCATTGTTTCTTCGAGGCTTTTTATATTAATATCAGTTTGCGCATCAATAAATTTAGTCTGTTGATCAGCAGTTGCTCTCTTCAATTGTTGATAATGCTTATGCTCTTTGTCCAATTCTATTGCACTAATATCAACACGTTTTAAATTAATGCCAAAATCACTATTAATCTCATCATGTAATTTTGATTTTATAATATTACTAATTTCGTCAATCTTCGATTCGATTTGTATAACAGGAATTTTAGATTCTGTTGGAATATTTAAAACAACAGATTTTACTTTTCTAGTAAAAAAATCCTTAATCTGCATCTTAAAATCATAAAGATCAAAATTAATTAAGCGATTCAATTTAATGAAGTTTTTAAAATCAGTTAAATTAAATGTCAAAGTACCGCGTACAGCACAAGGAACACCTAAGTCAACAAAACGTGGATCAAAAATGTCGAAATAAGGGATACCAAATTTTATTTGAATATTTCCCGACAAATTGATGAAATAGATTTCAGCTTGAAATGGAGAACTGCCTCCAAAAGCTGAACCGACAATATTGGAAAGTTTTGGAAAATTTGCGGATTTTATCATTTCATCGAAAGGACCTATTATAAAATCATGCATCGTGCCATCTTTCTGCTTATAAACAAAAATTGCAACTTCACCATCTTTTACTCTTAAACTACTACCGTACCTAATTGAGTTTTCTCTATTATTGAATGGATCATTGTCAGACGGTTTCCACTTGTGAACAAGATATTCCTGCTCGTCACAACGAATAATATCTATCAAGGTGTTGCCTTTTTTACTACCGAAAAGTCCCATTATTTTAATTGTTTTGAGATTTATTTAATTCCAAGTTGTGCTGCGTAATAATTTATTTCTTCTAAAGATTTTGGATCTTCTTTCATTGTAAAACGCGCTTTCAAAATTATCTGATGACATTTTGTTTTCCAAACAGGAACGAATTCATTATGTTGTTCGTTAATCCCGTTTGGATCAGTAAGTCTGTCTAATCCGACTATGCCTGAGTTCTTTCCTAGTTTTATCGATTTAGGTAAAGCTAATGATAAAAACTCTATGATATCTTCTTTTGTATTCGGAATTGGAAAACTTGAAATTAATTCTTTTTTTTGATTATTAATTTTGTCAGTAACTACTCCAAATCCTTTTAATGGACCTGAGAAAAAACTTGATAAAGAAGAATCAACCTGTTTCCTTTTGCTTTCAATTTCATTTAACAATTCAAAAAGTTTTTTAACAGATAAATTAGCGTCTAAGCCCATAAAATCATGTCCACAATCTGAACAACGAGTTGAAAAAGACTGAGATATACCCCCACATGCAGGGCATTTTTTCACATCACTGAACTTTTCTGATTTTGGAGCAGCAATAAATTGAGGAGCTACGGGTGATTTTTTGATTTTTTCATGCAACTTGGCATCAAGTACCATCTCAAATTCATCGAGGTCAATACCTTCCGATTCAGCTTTTTTGAAAAGTATTTGTTTTTCTTTTTCTGTCAATTCACCATCTGCCAATGCAAATTCAATAAATTTTTCTAATTTTTCACTATATATATTAGTATTTTCAACAGTAGAAGGTTTTTTAATTTCAATTATTTCAGATCTTGGTGTTGTTGCAATCGTTTGATTTTGTTGAGGTAGGATAGTTTTTTGAACTTTTGGTTCCTCTACTATTTGACGACGGATTACAGTTGGTTGCTTTGCCCTTTCTCTCCCTTCATCAATTGCTTGTTTGATTTCTTTAGCTTCGTTTTTTTTTAAATCCATGAGCAAAGGCTTGATTGCCATGGTAGTAAAGGGTAATGCTGGAAAATCCAACTAAAGGAGTATTAATATCAATTGCCGAAATGTTATCAAATGTTATGAATTTCGTGTCTCCACTTAGAAACCCTGGTATTCTTACTTTAATTCCATCTTCTTCAACATGAATTTCAGCAGGAAAAATTTTATTCCCTTCCGACAAACGAGAAGCGACATATTTCATTTTGAGTATTTTTTTAAGTTAATTAAAATGTTTTCCGAATTGCAATTTAAACTATGCTTCTAAAATTGGGAAGCTTTTTAAAACAGAACAAAAATATTATAATATTTTTGTTTTTTCAAAATAATATTCTAAAAATATAAAATATTTTTTTGAACACGTTTTAAAGTAACAGAATTTTAGTGTTTTTGTGTACTGTTCAACCGAAAAAAGCAAACAATGAGACTATAACACACAATTAATTATCTCATCAAATTTTTTTACGTTTTTTATAAAAAACCCTATCTTTGTTGAAAAAACTATTATGGTAGCAGCGCAAAAAAAGTTAAGTAATTTACAAATTGAACTTCTCAAAGTTTTCACTTACGATTTGAGTAATGAGCAATTACTCGAAATTAAAACTTTATTGGCGAATTATTTTGCGGAACAAGCAACTAACCGAATGGATGAACTTTGGGAAAAAAATGGTTGGACAGCCGAAACCATGAAAGCGTGGGGTCATGAACACATGAGAACGCACCAACTATAATTATGAATAAACCGCTTCGCATAGTGCTTGATACGAACGCTTTGTTGATGTCATTCGCGCGTAAATCTCCCTATCGCCCTATTTTTGATGCGTTTTTATCCGGAAAAATCTATTTTCTGATAGACAATAGTATTTTGAATGAATACATCGAAATTATCGAAAATCGTTCTGATGCTGTTGTTGCACAAAATATTGGTGAATTACTTGTAAATTCTCCGAATGTCATTCGCATTGACGTTACTACAAAATGGCTGCTCATTACGCAAGATCTCGACGATAATAAGTTTGCAGATTGTGCGGTAGCCGGACAAGCCGATTTTATTGTTACAAACGATAATCATTTCAACGTTCTAAAAACGATTCCGTTTCCTCCAATTACCGTCATTTCGATAGATTCTTTTTTGAAAGTTGTACAAAATTTGTAAACAACTTCATTCTAAAAATCGGTCTTATTAGTGCCGGCATCTTGGCAAAATTCATCTGCGTTATATTCAATAGCCCTTATTAAATCGTTTATTTTTTTCGAAACATAGAACGATATTCTAAAAAAAATTGCCTAAATTTAAAATAGATACCCAAATATTAAATTCTGATTTTAAAATACATACCATGATTCTAAATTTTGATTTTAAAATACATAGCAAAGTCTTAAAAAAATAGATTTTGGAATAAAAACGGCCTCGACGAAAAAATTCGTGAGGCTGTTTTTATTTACGGAAATTTTCAATACTCACACTTCTTGCCGCAAATAATTTAACATTCAGGCTCGCTACATTCATCTCCTTCAAATTCCGTTTCAAGTGTGGCGTGTTGAATATTATGGTGCAGCAATTCGTGTTTTAGTTTTTCTTTAATAGAAATTACTGCGTTGTTCGCGAGCGAATTATTGACAACCAAATGTCCGGTTAAAGCATTTTCGGTGGTGCTGATTGCCCAGACGTGAATGTGGTGAAAATCGGAAACGCCGGCAATTTTTTTGGCGGCGTTTTTAATATCTTCGAGATGAATACCTTCCGGAACGGCATCTAAAGAAAGTTTTAAACTGTCTTTCAATAAACGCCAAGTACTTAATAAAATGACGGCGGCGATGACGATAGATAAAATTGCATCAATGCGAAACCAACCCGTGTAATAAATAATAATACCGCCGATAACGATACCGACAGACACAACGGCATCGGACATTAAATGCAAATAAGCACTGCGGACATTCATGTTGTGGTCTTTATCGCGCAAAAACATGAGTGCCGAAACGGTATTTATAACGATGCCAATTGCTGCAACCAAAGCAATTGTTTTTCCGGGCAATGGTTCCGGATGAAAAAACCTGTTGAAGGCTTCGTAAACAATAGCACCGATGGAAAGCAAAAGCAAAACGGCATTTAAAAGCGTGACCAAAACCGTCGTTTTTTTATAGCCGTAAGTATAAGTACTAGTCGGTTTCATTTTACTCATCCGCAAAGCCAAGAGCGACAAACCAAGACTCGCCACATCCATTAAATTGTGTCCTGCATCGGAAAGTAAAGACAGTGAATGAATAGAAAGCCCTACTGCAACTTCTATCACCACAAATAAAAAATTGAGTACGATACCGACAATGAATGCGTTGTTCACGCTCGTTAAATTTATCGGACCGTGATGATGATGTCCGGCGTGGTCGTGGTGGTCGTGTGCCATTTTTCGATTTTTGATTTTCGATTTTTGATTTTCGATTTGCAAATATAATAGCACTATTTATAAATTAAATCGAAAATCGTACTACTCCGCACTCTTCATCATTTTACGTTGTCTAAAAAGGCTACATAATTTAATAAATAATTTTAGCGAAAAATCTATCAAAGAACTTCAATTAATTTTGTCGTTATCTGCGTTTTTCTATCTTTGTTCTGATCAAGTTTTCATTATACATAAACATAAGAACTCACCGAAGAATAAACTTCACGACAAAAAATCTAAAATATGCGCACAAGAAGCACTTTTTCTTTCCTTTGTCTCGTTTTATTTTGTTCACCAGTATCAGCTCAAAAAAAAATTGAGTTAACGTCTCCTAATGATAATATCGCTTTTTCATTTCATTTGGAAAATAAAACGGCGATGTACAGCGTCCGTTTTAAAGGAAAAATTATCGTTGATGATTCGTCTTTGGGCTTGGTTTTAGATGATAATTTGTTGCAAAAAAATCTGATTTTAAAAAAACCAATTTTAAAAGATACGACGGAAAATTATGATTTGGTGGTCGGAAAAACTTCGCACGTCAACACGCATTATAAAGAAGTCGTACTGCCTTTAGAAGAAAATATTGCGCCGTTCAGAAAAATAAATCTCGTAGTGCGCGTTTTCGATGACGGTTTGGGTTTCAGATATGAATTTCCGAAACAAAATAATAAAACGGATTTCATTTTGAACGACGAGCAAACGACGTTTAATATTGTCGGCAATCCGACAGTTCACACGATGTTTTTTCCGAATTATGTGTGTTCGCACGAAAATTATTATTTTTCGCTGCAATTAAGTGCCATCAAACAAGATACGTTGATGGATATGCCGACACTTTTCGATTTCGACGGCAAAGTGTATATGGCAATCACCGAAGCCGGTTTACTCGATTATGCCGGCATGTATTTAGCAAAGCAAGGCGAAGTTTTGATAAGTAAACTTTCGCCCTTACCGAACCGTCCGAACATAAAAGTAAAAGCAAAATTCCCGCACGTCAGTCCTTGGCGCGTCATGTTGATAAGCGATCGCATCGGCGATTTAATAGAAAGCAATATCATCACGAGTTTAAATGCACCTTGCAAAATAAAAGACGTGACTTGGATAAAACCCGGTAAATCTACTTTTCCTTGGTGGAATGGTAACGTTTTACCGGATACGATAAATGCACCCGGCAATAATTTCGTGACGGCAAAATACTATATTGATTTCTGTGCGCGAAATAATATCGAGTATCACAGTGTCGTCGAATACGGTTTGCATCAATGGTACGTAGATGACGGTGCCGGTTTTATGCCCGGACCTCATTCCGATGTGACGAAAGCGGTGCCGGGATTGGACATGAAAGAAATTTGCGATTATGCAAAAACAAAAGGTGTGGATATTCGCGTGTGGGTACATTGGGCGGCGTTGTATCCGAAATTAGATTCGGCGTTCGCACAATTTGAAAAATGGGGATTGAAAGGCATGATGGTGGATTTTATGGACAGAGACGATCAAGAAATGGTGAACATTCAGACAGAAATTTTGGAAAAAGCGGCGCAACATCATTTACATATTCAGTTTCACGGCGCGTATAAACCCACGGGTTTGCACCGCACTTATCCGAACGAATTTACGCGCGAAGGTACACTGAATTATGAAACTAATAAATGGACAAACACAGGTTTGCCGCCGGAACACGATATTAATATGCCGTTCACAAGAGTTTTAGCCGGCGCGACGGATTATCATCTCGGCGGATTTCGTGCCGTGCCGAAAAACAAGTTCCAACAACAATACACGCGACCGTTAATGGCAGGTACACGTTGTCATCAGTTAGGGATGTACATTGTGTTGGAAAGTTATTTGCAAATGGTGTGCGATTATCCGGAAGCGTATGAAGGTCAATCGGGTTTTGAATTTATTTCGCAATTGCCAACCACTTGGGATGAAACGAAAGTACTTGATGCCAAAGCGTTTCAATACATATGTACCGCTCGCAGAAAAAATAATGATTGGTATATCGGCATCATCACCGACCAAAACGAAAGAAACCTCACGCTCAATTTTTCTTTTTTGGGTGAAGGCAATTATACCGCCGAAATTTATACCGATGCTTCCGATACAGACATTCATCCAAACAATTTAGAAAAAACAGTAAAATCAATTTCTAAAAATGATGTATTGAATTTGAAAATTGCGGGCGGCGGCGGTGCGGTACTGCGGTTGAAAAAACTGTAAGTATTATTTTTCCGATTTGCACACAACACCATCTTTCATCACCCATTTTACAGCACCCAGAGATTTTATATTTACTAAGGGGTTTTCTTTCACCGCAATTATATCTGCAAAAGCATTTGGGATAATTTCGCCGATTAATCCGGTTTGATCTAATAATTCCGCACCATTTAAAGTCGCGGTTTGAATCGCTTGAACGTTTGACATACCGTACTTAATAAAGTATTCAAAATCTTTTGATTGGGGTTCTAACCAATCGTATCCGCCAATATCGGTGCCGTAAGCAATTTTTACGCCGTACTTCATCGCATTTTTAAAAAGTGCAGGTTCGGTTTCCGTAAAATATTTATTTATTGGACTACCTCCTTTCGCTCTGCCTTCTGCCACATAATCGTTGACATAAATTGTCGGACACCAAAAAACATTTTTTTGTACCATTAATTGTAAACACGCATCGTTCATACCGAAACCATGTTCAATACTTTTTGCCCCGGCGTTGATGGCATAGATAACACCATCGGGTGTAACGGCATGCGCCGCTAATCTTCTTCTGCTTTTAGTTGTTTCGTCGCCAATCGCTTCAATTTCTTCTTTCGTAAAATTGCTGATACTTCTGTAAGAACCATCGGATTGTTTTTGATAAGCGCGGTCGGCATAAATTTTTATCCAATCTGCTCCATGCGCAATCTGTTCACGCACAGCGCGACGCGCTTCATCGGCACCGGTAATTTCTTGTAAACCTTTCGGCATTTTTAATTCCCAAGCATATTCTCTTTCCGACAACGGATAATGTCCGGTGGTATTAATAGCTAAGGTAGAAACAAAAAGTCGCGGTCCCGGAATCACACCTTTATTGATGGCTTTTTTTAAATCTACATCGGCGTATTGTGCGCCTTCTGTTCCCAAATCTCTAATAGTTGTGAAACCGTTAGCGAGAGCTTGTGCACAACTTTTTGTCGCTCTAATCGTGCGATAAGGAATGGATTCTTTCAAAACCTGTTCATCATAATCTTCACTCGTAATATCGCCTTGTAACAAAACGTGCGTGTGACAATCAATCAAACCCGGCAGAATAAAGTAATTGCTTAAATCAATCAGCGTATCAGTTTTTTGATTGAACGACGCGGCATCCGAAACAGATTGAATTTTATTTCCTTTAATGACTATAATTTTGTTGATCATTAACTGACCCGTGCGTACATCTATGAGATTGCCGCATTTAATCGCCGTCGTTTTTTGACCGGCAAGTTGAAATATAAAACCGAAGTTGATAAAAAGTAAAATGAGTAAGCGCATCCTTTTAAGTTAATAGAGTAAAGAACAATGAATTTTTTCGGCAAATGTAAGTATTGATAATTCTATTAAAGAAATTTTTATCAAAAACTATACAAACTATGTACTCTATGTTACTATGTGGTTTGAAAATAGATAAATAATTTTATCCTTTCGCACCGAAAACAAAATTGTAGATTTACCTTTGAGTTTTTTGCAGCCGTCAGCTATCAGCTATCTGTTTTCAGTCGCTAATTTTAAGTGAAATGAAGCTGATAGCTAATAGCTGACAGCTGATAGCTATAAAATTATTATGCAAAAAATAGGAATTACAGGCGGAATCGGTTCGGGTAAAACAACAGTGTGTCGTTTTTTTGAAGCAGTCGGCATTCCGATTTATCATTCCGATTCGGAAATGAAAGATTTATTGAACACCGACACACATCTCATACATAAAGTAAAAAACATTTTTGGTGAAGCCGCTTACAACGAAGACGGTTACAACAGAAATGTGGTAGGAAAAATTGCGTTCGAGGAACCCGATAAATTAAAAGCATTGGAAGATATTGCGCATCCGTTGATTCGTAAACATTTGAATACGTGGTTTGCGCAACAAAAAAATGTACCTTACGCTATATGCGAATCGGCATTAATATACGAGGGCGATTTTTTCACGCACTTTGATAAAATTATCACCGTCACCGCACCGCTCGATGAACGTATTGAACGCATTATGTTCAGAGAACACGGCAGATTGACGCAACGCGATGTTGAAAAGCGCATTACCAAACAAATTTCTCAAGACGAAATGATAAAACGTGCAGATTTTATCATCAATAATGATGGTGATGAACCTCTAACGCCGCAAGTTTTTAAAATACATCGTTTATTAGTTGGTTAGTCGGTTGGTCAGTTAGTCGGTTAGTCAAAATGTTTATACTAACCGACTAACCGACTAACCGACTAACCGACTAACCGACTAACTAAAAATGACAGAAAAAATAATCATCCTCGATTTCGGTTCGCAATACACACAACTCATTGCGCGTCGCGTTCGAGAACTGAAAGTCTATGCCGAAATAGTACCGTACAATAAAATGCCGGTGTTGGATGCTTCGATTAAAGCAGTGATTTTATCCGGCAGTCCGTTTTCCGTGCGCGACGAAAACGCTTTGCAATTTGATTTAAGTAAAATAGCAGGAAAAATTCCTGTATTAGCAGTTTGTTACGGTGCCCAACTCACGGCACAACAATACGGCGGAGTAGTAGAAAAATCGCAAAAGAGAGAATACGGCAAAGCGATGGTAGAATTTTTAGTGCCGAGAGAGCCATTATTTGCCGGTATAAAATCCGGAGGGCAAGCGTGGATGTCTCATGCAGATACCGTCATGCAAATTCCGGAAAATTTTTCTTTATTGGCTAAAACAGACTCCGAAGCCATTGCAGCTTTCAAAAAAAATAATAAAAAAGGAGAAGCACCGCTTTATTGCATACAATTTCATGCGGAAGTCACGCACAGCACTTTCGGTCCAAAGCTCTTGAAAAATTTTGTCGTGAACATTGCAAAATGTAAACAGGATTGGACTACGGAACATTTTATTGAAACGACAGTTTCAGAATTGAAAGAAAAATTAGGCAATGATTCTGTTTTATTAGGTTTGTCGGGTGGTGTTGATTCAAGTGTGGCGGCACTTTTGTTGCATAAAGCTATCGGAAAACATCTATATTGCTTTTTTATTGACAACGGTTTATTGCGCCTGAATGAGTATGAAGACGTGTTGCACCAATATAAAGATATGGGTTTGCAAGTTTATGGTATTGATGCCAAAGCACAATTCTATAAAGCCTTAGAAAACATCTCCGACCCTGAAAAAAAACGCAAAGCAATTGGCGGCACGTTCATAGAAGTTTTTGATGCGGAGGCGAAAAAAATTCCGAATATAAAATGGTTGGCACAAGGCACGATCTATCCGGACGTAATTGAATCCATTTCAGTTCATGGTCCATCTGTCACTATAAAATCGCATCACAACGTGGGTGGTTTGCCTGCAAAAATGAATTTGAAAATCGTAGAACCGTTGCGTTTATTGTTTAAAGACGAAGTGCGTCGCGTAGGACATGATTTAGGTTTAGTTGAAGATATTTTACACCGTCATCCGTTTCCGGGTCCCGGTCTCGGCATTCGCATCATTGGCGACATCACCGAAAACAAAGTAAAATTACTACAAGCTGCCGATCATATTTTCACTTCCGGTTTAAAAAAGCACGGACTGTACAGAAAAGTTTGGCAAGCCGGAGCCATTCTATTACCGATACAAACCGTAGGCGTAATGGGTGATGAACGCACTTACGAACAAGTGTGCGCATTGCGATGCGTCAATTCACTCGATGGTATGACGGCGGAATGGTCGAAACTGCCTTTTGATTTTCTCGCCAATATTTCTTCAGAGATAATAAATAATGTACGCGGCATCAATCGCGTGGTGTACGATATATCTACAAAACCACCGGCTACTATTGAATGGGAATGAGTTTTTAATTAAGATTTTAGAATAAATTCGTTTTTTGAAAGCCAATAATTAGTTACTACCTTTGATATAATATTTTAGATTTTAAACTAAAAAAGAAATGAGACCAGGCGATTTGAGATTAAAATCAATTACCATTAAGGGCTATAAGTCTATTGATAGTGTAGCCGGAGCTTCTTTAGCTTTTGAAAATGTCACCGTATTATTAGGAGCAAATGGTGTAGGAAAGAGTAATCTTGTGTCTTTCTTCACCATGTTGAACTATATGATGACAGGCTCGCTTCAAATTTTTATTGCAGAGGGAGGTTATGCAGACTCGTTTTTGTTTTTTGGAGCCAAGAAAACAAAAGAAATTGTTGCAAGTATTGAATTTGTCAATCCTATCTATAACTATAAATATGAATTTCGATTGGCTCAAGCAGTAGGAGACACTCTTATATTCACTGACGAAAAATTAATATATCAAGAAATTGGAAACTCTGATCGAATTGTATGGCAATTGAATCCGGGTGTCAGAGAAACCGATTTATTAAATTTTATGGTTAGGTCTGCTGAAAAGATCGCAAGTAAGCAATATATTGATGCTACTATAGTATCATACTTACTTCGCAATTGCAAAGTATTTCATTTTCATGATACATCTACGACTGCAAGTATAAGAGGGCAAGGATATTTAGAGGACAATCAGTATTTAAATAATGATGGAGATAACTTGGCAGCATTTCTTTACAGGTTAAAAAATAATACAGCTACGTTTGTGTACTACACAAAAATTGTTCGGTATATCCAAAAAGTAATGCCTCAATTTGGAGATTTTGATTTAAATAAAAATGAATTAAATGCACGCTATATAACTTTAAATTGGAGAGATAAAACAAACCAACATCTGTTTGGTCCACATCAAATTTCTGATGGCTCACTGCGTTTTATGGCGTTAGCTACTCTTTTGTTACAGCCGAAAGAACTTTTACCAAATGTAATTATTTTAGATGAACCCGAGTTAGGACTACATCCATCAGCAATTGCATATTTAGCAGGCATGATAAAAGCTACAAGTATGGATGCTCAAATTATTATTGCTACTCAATCTCCGCGATTAATGGATGAATTTGATTTAGAAAACATCGTCGTTGTAGAACGCGACAAAAAATCTAACTCGTCAACCTTTGAATACAAGAACTCCGATGATTTAAAAATTTGGTTAAATGAATACAGTTTAAGTGAGCTGTGGGAGAAAAACGTAATTGGAGGACAGCCATGAAAAAATATATCAGACTTAATATAATCGCAGAAGGGCAAACAGAAATGGAATTTGCGAAAAATACTCTTTCAGTCCACTTTGAACCTTTTGGAATAATGGTAGATTCGAGATGTGTAATAACAAGCAAAACTAAGCATAGGGATTATCGTGGTGGTTTATTAGATTACAGCAGAGCTAAGAAAGACATTATTAATTGGATTAAAGAAGATAGAGGAGATAAACCATTTTTTACTACAATGTTTGATTTGTATAGTTTGCCAAATGATTTTCCAAAATTTGATGCATCGCTTAAAATAAATGACCCTTATGAAAGAATGGATTTTTTAGAAAATGCTATGGCAGAAAATATTGATTATTTTAAGTTCATTCCTTATTTACAATTGCATGAATTTGAAGCACTATTATTGGCAAATCCTGATGCACTTCTTTTAGAATATACCGAAGCAAAAAATGAAATTGAAGAACTCAAAAAAATTGTAAAAAGCTACGATAATAATCCGGAAAAAGTAAATACCGGCAAAGAAACGGCACCTTCAAAACAAATAATTTCTTTGATACCAAAATACTACAAAAATAAAGTAACAGTTGGTGCTTCTTTAGCAGGATATGAAGGTATAGACATTCAAAAAAAACGTTGCAAACATTTTTCTGATTGGATTGATAAAATAATTGAAAAAGTACAACCCTGAACACAATTCATGCGACATCCAAACATTTACGTAGCACCCAGCAAATTAGGTGGCAGAGGTGTTTTCACTAACACGAAACTCGATAAAGGCGAACTGCTCGAAGTTTGTCCGGTAATTGTATTGAAGAAAGGTGATATTGAGTTGATTGATAAAACTACACTATACGATTATTATTTTTTGTGGGGTGATGACCAAAAACAATGTTGTATTGCGTTGGGTTACGGTTCTTTGTACAATCACAATGCGCCTTCCAATGCAGATTATTCAATGGATTATGAAGCACATCTCATCGAAATTTTTACAGTTCGCATTGTTGAAGCCGGCGAAGAAATTACCATCAACTACAATGGCGACCCGAATGATGATACGCCGCCTTGGTTTATGAAGAAGGAGATTTAGTTATCAGCCAGCTTATAAAAAAACTCTCCAATTAAAATAACAAAAGCTGCAAACACAAAATACATATATAGCGAATCAAACTCGCCGAGCTTACCGGAAGCGACTTCTCTTTTTTGTACCGCATCAATGCGCGATTTCAATATTTTAACTACATTAGTTGTGCTTGCCAAATTATAATAAGCACCGCTGCCTGCATCGGCTAAATCTCTCATCATTTTTTCATTCAAGCGTGTGCGCACGGGTTGTCCTTCATCATCGCGTTTAAAATCTTTGCTATCATCTCGCAACGGAATAAAGCCCCCTTCGGGCGTACCGACGCCAACCGTAAAAATTAAAAGTCCGTTTTTGCGCGCTGTTTCGGCGCGTTTAATCGCATCGGAATCTTGATCTTCGCCATCGCTGATAATGATTAAAACTTTATAGCGTTTCGATTCCGGTGTGAAAGTTTCTTCGGCAATGTCAATTGCTTCTCCTATTGCTGTGCCTTGCGTCGGTACTTGTTCGGGATCTGCCGCTTTCAAAAAAAGAGAAGCCGCACTATAATCGCTCGTTAAGGGCATTTGCAAATAAGCATGGCCGGCAAAAACGATCGTGCCGATCCGTTCCGTCCGCAATTCATGCACAAGATCTAAAGCAAAATTTTTTGCGCGTTCCAAACGCGAAGGCTGAATATCGGTCGCGTACATCGAATTAGAAACGTCCAAAGCAATCATCACATCGCTCGACAATTGTTTGCCTGTATTTGATGTCACACCGTATTGCGGATTCGCCCAAGCGATGAACAATAAGGCAAGTGCTGTCATCAAGCCGGCAAATTTCAAATTTTCACGTTTGAGTGAGTAATTCGGAAATAATTTTTTTACCAAATCAATTTCACCCAATTGCTTGAGCGCGGCTTCTTTTGAGCGTTGCTTATAGCGATAGTAAATAACCGTCGCTATAAGAACAGTAAGTCCGATAATTAATCTGATGTCGTGTTCAAATCTCATTTTTTTGTCGGTTTGTGGGTTTGTCTTATTAGTTTCTTCAAAATAAAAACAGCATTTATTTTCATTCAACTACTTATAAAAGACCAAAGGTAAAACGCGTTGCGCATTTATCGTCTCACTTTATCACTTAAAATTACACCGATGACAATACCTTCTCTCTTTCGGTAAAGGCACGACAACTCTATTTTTCACTTTGCAAACCTTGCGATTAATTTTAATACAAGATTCGCAAAACTTTAAGGATTTTTTAAAATTTAAGTAGTGTTAAACAGTTACCTTTAAAATAAAAAAAGATTTTAAGCAA
This sequence comes from Saprospiraceae bacterium, assembly GCA_043748865.1. GTDB lineage: Bacteria > Bacteroidota > Bacteroidia > Chitinophagales > Saprospiraceae > JAAFJT01. Next base: position 1,095 of record JAYTNA010000261.1, on the reverse strand, counting down.
ACCACGCTTAAAATCTTTTTTTATTACTCCGGACAGTTTTATTCGTTTAAATCCTGCGAGCTATAACACGCGGCAAGTATAGCGTAATTTCTTGTCCTTTTGTTAAAACAGCATCAACATTTAAATTATTCCACAATAAGATATTGTGTTTACCGACATCTAAAAGTTGCGTCACGGTTTCAAAAGTTTCATTTTCGCCGACGGTATAAGTAGTTTTATAATAATTGCTTTCATTTTCTAATATCGGCAAGTTTTCATCAATAACAATCGGTGCAAAATTATTTATTACGTTTGAATTACCGTCTGCTTGAGACACATAATCTTCTAATGCTGCACGTACGCGACGCGGAATATATACATTGCAGCCGCGGTTAGTAGCCGGTACATAATTTTCGCCGAATTGCGGATTCATTTCCTTAATTAAATCAATATTCAATCCCGTTACAGTGGCGACCGATTCTAAAGAAACATAATTTTGAACAGTAACGCCTACGATACTCTGTTTATCGAGTGTCGGCAAAATGGGTTTCAAGCCATGTTGTTTGTAATTGCGCATCACATAAGTAAAAGCAATAAATTTATCAACATATTGTTGCGTTTCTATGGATAGAAATTTTTTTATTTTAGAAAAATCTTTGCTGCGTGCTTTTTTCATAGCAGCACCCAAACGTCCCGCACCGGAATTATAACCGGCTAAAGTAAGTTCCCAATCGCCGTAATTTTTGTACATGCGTTTCAAATCTTTCAAAGCGGCTTCGGTGCCGCGTTTCAAGTCGTAACGTTCGTCGAGTACAGCATCGGTACGCAAACCAAATTCTTCTTTTACATCAGTCATCAATTGCCAAATGCCTGCGGCACCGGAACTCATAACCATTCTCGGATTCAGTTCCGTTTCTAAACAAGTAATATATTTTAAATCGGCGGGAAGTTCGTAAGACTCAAGTAGTTGATCAAAAATCGGAAAATAAATGGCAGAACGCCCGATCATTCTTTCCGTGTCTTTTTTTGCGCGTAAAAGCGACTGTACTTTTGAAGTGGTGTAACTGTTAGAATTTTGCGGAACAATTGTCTTAAGGTTCCGCAATCCGGACGCTA
>JAYTNA010000260.1:0-9247 GCA_043748865.1 Saprospiraceae bacterium | reverse complement strand
AATTCCGGGAATTCGGGTCTAATTCGTAATTTTTTTATAAAAGAGTAGAAATTGTAAAGAAAAACTAAACTATTTGAATTTTGTAGTGTTATTTTGCAGTACGAAAGAATAAATCTAAATAAAGATAAAGACAAAGATACTTACGATGAAAAAAAGATTAGTTTATCTCGACAATAATTCAACAACACCCGTAGACCCGCGCGTTGTGAAGGCGATGTTGCCTTATTTCACGGAACATTTCGGCAATGCGGCTAGTCGTAATCACCCCTTTGGTTGGGAAGCAGAAGAAGGAGTTGACTATGCGCGTGAACAAGTTGCAAAATTAATTGGTGCAGAAGAAAAAGAAATCATTTTTACTTCCGGTGCCACAGAATCCATTAATTTAGCTTTAAAAGGTGCGTTTGAAATGTATTCCAAAAAAGGTAATCACTTCATTACAGCGAAAACGGAGCATAAAGCGGTGATAGATACATGTAAGCACATTGAAAAATCCGGTGGTGAAGTTACCTACCTTGATGTGCAATACAACGGGTTAGTTGATACAAAAGAATTGGAAGCTGCAATAAAACCGAATACGATTTTAGTGTGTATCATGTACGCCAATAATGAAACGGGCGTGATTCAACCGGTGGAAGAAATCGGAAAAATTTGCGAAAAACATGGCGTGTTGTTTATGTCCGATATTACGCAAGCTGCCGGTAAAGTGCCATTGGATGTAAAAAAACTGGGTATTCACTTAGCGGCATTCACGGCGCACAAAATGTATGGACCAAAAGGTGTCGGTTGTTTATTCGTCAATAGAATTAAACCGCGCGTGAAAGTTGTCGCGCAAATGGATGGCGGCGGACATGAACGCGGTATGCGTTCAGGCACTTTAAACGTGCCGGGTATTGTCGGCTTCGGAAAAGCCGCGGAAATTTGTATGGAACAAATGGCGCAAGACACAGAACGTCTTTCAGCCTTGCGCGATAAACTTGAGTCCGAATTAGGTCAAATGGAAGAAGTAACTGTTAACGGAACACGCGAAACGCGGATGCCACACGTTACAAATATGTCTTTCAAACACGTTGAAGGTGAAGGTTTGATGATGACATTTAACCAAAACATTGCGTTGTCATCGGGTTCAGCTTGTACATCTGCTTCGCTCGAACCGTCTTATGTATTAGTTGCAATGGGTCTCGGTGATGATTTGGCACATTCATCATTGCGTTTTTCTCTCGGTCGTTTCACAACCGAAGAAGATATTGATTACACGATTCAAGCGATTCGCAAAGGTGTGAATCACATGAGAGAACTGTCGCCGATTTGGGAAATGTACAAAGAAGGTATTGATTTAACGCAAGTGCAGTGGTCGGAACACTAAGTTTTTAATGGTTAGTTGTTAATGGTTAATTGTTAATTATGAAAAGTGCAAAACTTGAGCGTTTCATAAAAAATTAACGAGTAAAAATTTACAAGTGACGATTAATAACTGCCGACAATAATAATTAACAATTTACCATTAACAATTAACAATTATCAAAATGGCATATTCACAGAAAGTAATCGATCATTTCAATCACCCGAAAAACGTGGGTACTTTAGATAAAGCTAAAAGAAACGTAGGTACGGGTTTAGTAGGTGCGCCTGAGTGCGGCGACGTTATGCGTTTGCAAATCGAAGTAGATGAAGCGACGAACACAATTACTGACGCGAAATTTAAAACTTTCGGTTGCGGTTCTGCTATTGCTTCTTCCTCTTTAGCAACAGAATGGTTGAAAGGAAAAACAATTGACCAAGCTCTTACGATTGACAATATGGATATTGTTGAAGAGTTGGCTTTGCCGCCGGTAAAAATTCACTGCTCTGTTTTAGCCGAAGATGCTATTAAAGCTGCTATTAAAGACTATCAGAAAAAAAGTGGCGCAGCAGTTGAAAGTGAATTAATAGCGCACTAAAATTTTAGACTTACTGACGATAGACAATGGACAAAATTATTAATTTCTATCGTCCGTTGTCTATCGTCAATAAGTATATAGTCCATCATCCAAAATTTTTACTATGATTTTTGTAGCTGATTCTGCAAAAGAGAAAATTTTAGAATTAAAAAAAGGTGGCAGTGTATCTCCGAATCATTTCATTCGTGTTAGTGTCGTGAGTGGAGGTTGTTCGGGTTTGTCTTATAAAATGGATTTCGATAACGAAAGCAAACCGAATGACCAAGTTTTTGAAAACAACGGCATAAAAGTTGTCACCGATTTGAAAAGTTTTCTCTACTTATTTAATACTACACTCGAATTTTCCGGCGGATTAAACGGTAAAGGTTTTGCCTTTAATAATCCGAATGCTGCTCGCACTTGCGGTTGCGGTGAAAGTTTCGCTGTATAAATGGTTAATGATTAATTATTTTTTAGTACGGATGTTACACACATGTTGCGTAATATCCGTTACTAAAAAATAATTAACCATTAACCATTAACAACTAACCACTAACTACAATTTTTTCTCCATTTATCCGACTTACAATAATACCGACGCGGTGTATTTCCACCGTTAGGAAAAATAATTATCAATGAAACATAAAGCTATTGCCATTGACGCGGTTTTAGCCGATGCTCAGAATTTAGATATTCAAGAGACCGTCGGTCGCGAAAAGGATCGTTTGTTGGCTTTTATTCGCAAACGTATTCCGCGTCAAGACGAAGCAGAGGATATTATGCAAGATGTGTTTTATGAACTCACAGAAATGGCGCGTTTAATGAAACCCGTTGAACAAATTGCTTCTTGGTTGTTTACCGTAGCGCGTAATAAAATTACTGACAGATACAGAAAAATGAAACCGGCATTGTTGGAAGATGTTTTTAGAACCGGAAACGTGAAAGATGATGACAGAATGTATTTGCTCGATGATATTTTGCCGCCCGCCGACGCACATAGTGCCGATACTGAAATGATGCGTAATACAATCACGGAAGCATTAATGGCAGCATTAAGCGAATTGCCGACCGATCAACGTGATGTTTTTGTTTGGCATGAAATTGACGATTTAAGTTTTAAAGAAATTGCCGAAAAAACCGGTGTGTCCATCAATACATTGCTGTCGCGTAAACGCTATGCCATTTTATTTTTGCGCGAGAAATTACAATTACTGTATTCCGATATTAATGAGAAGTAGCAAATGAGAATAGATCACGCTTCGCTCGATAAATTAGCAAAGATTTTATTTTTTATAGTACTTCGGTTTTTGATCGTTGGTACCGGTATTATGTTTTTATGGAATTGGTTACTGCCAACGTTAGTTAACGCCGCACCGATTAATTTTTTACAAGCCGTCGGATTAATGGTATTGGGTCGTTTACTCACCGGTAGTTTGAAAATTGGAGTCGGACTTTCAACTTTTCGTAAAAAGAATGAGGGTGACGGCGATAATTTAATGGATGATGAAGATAACGACGAGGACTATGAACACAAAGCCCGTTTACGCAATGATTTAAGAGAAAGGTGTAAACATTTTGGACAAAAAACGAAAGAAAAACAGGAGTAACAGACAACAGACAATAGACAACAGACAATAGAAATTTTAAAAAAAAAACGATACCCGATTCGGTTGTGAATGGGGTATCGCCTTTTTTTTGTGTTATCCGGTTATGAAACTGGAGTGATAATTTTTGTAAGTTGGAAGAGTTGTAAAGCAGTTTAAAATTAAACTGTAAGTTTAATTTTAAACTGCTTATATTTGCAACGTAAAATTTATAAACATACTATGCAAATATATTTTGACAATACGGAATTGGAAAAAATTTACGAAGGAAAGGCATCAAGAAAATACAGATTAGATAACGTAATTATAAAAAAGTATGTCCGTGCCATTGAAGTCTTAGTCGCGGCAGATACGATTCGGGATATTTGGAGCTATCCCGCTTTCAATTTTGAAAAACTGCAAGGTGCGGAAAACAGATTTTCAATGCGTTTGAACATTAAATACCGTCTCGAAATTAGAATTGAATTTTACGATGAGACACGTTCCAACGGTGACGTTTTCATAGAAGAAGTATCAAATCATTACGATTAATAAATAAAATATTAAATCATGTCAACTCATATCAGTCAACTTAAACCTAAATACATTCCACATCCGGGCGAGTTTGTCTTAGATCAAATTGAAGCACGTGGTTGGTCGCAAAAAGACCTCGCGGATATTCTCAGTGTGTCGGTTCAAACAATTAATAAAATAGTGAAAGGCAAATCAGGAATTACCGGTGATATGGCGGCAGCTTTAGGCGCGGCATTCGATCAATCTCCCGAATTTTGGCTGAACTTAGATGCGCGTTACAATTCCTTCAAATTTGCGGATAGAATATCATCGGTGCTCGAAAAAAGAAAAATGTACGAAAGACAAACGGCACAACATCATTAATGGTGATAAATTGAGTTGAAAAAGTAAGTATAGCTTTTCAATCATTTTATACAATTCTCTGAAAAAGTATTATTTTTGTTGAAAATTAGAATTTATGAGTGCCTTACAATTAAAAAATGATCTATTGAAGTACATCTTAGATATTGACGATAAAGTTATTTTATTGAAGGTATTGATGTACGCAAAGGAAACTTCTGCGGAAAATAAACCTAAAAATCTGACTCAATTCAGAGGCAGCATAAAAACCGGCTTGACGGTTGAACAAATTGACCAACAATTAAAAGAAATTAGAAGTGAATGGGAGAGAGATATTTATTAGATACAAACACAGTTATCTATTATTCGGATGCCAATTTGCCGACGGCAGCTCTTGATTTTTTGGATAGTATTTTGATAATAGAGGGAAACATTTCTGTCATTTCGAAAATTGAATTGTTGGGTTGGGTACCTCCAAACCCGAATGATTATTTAAAAATTCAGCAATTTGTAGCAAAGGCAGATGTTTATACGCTTACGAATGAGGTAATTGATCAGACTATTTTATTGAGAAAAAACTATAAAATAAAACTACCGGATGCGATAATTGCAGCTACTGCCATAGTACACGACTTTATACTTATTTCCCGTAATGCCGGCGATTTCAAAAAACTTCCGACTATCAAATTCATTAACCCTTTTACTGATTTGTAAAATAAAAAGCGATACCCGATTCGGTTGTGAATCGGGTATTGCTTTTTTGATTGCAAATTATATTCTTAACAAGCGAGGGTTGAACAGGCGATTAAATTTACGCCCAAATTAGTTTTGTTAATTCGTATAATAGTAAATGTCGCTCCTCAATTTCATTCTTGCCAAACCTTTCGTATGATTTAAAATTAAGTTTGTGTTCGTTTATAAACTTGGCGAAAGCTGTTTTTTTATGGTACATATCCGGCAATAAAGTTCTTGCATAATAAGTTCCTGTTACGTTGTATGTCTTTAATTTTTCCGAATAGAGTTCATTGCCTGATGATTGGTTATCTTTGCCTTTCAATAATAGAAGCCCACCAAGCCTGTTTCTTTATAAATTGAATTCTTCTTCGTTTTCAAAGAGATGTATATTTTCTTCATGGTTTGCAATAATATGTTCAATATGATAGGCATCACCACCCCTTGATTGTACCACAAGTTTATAATAATCACTATACTCATTTTCATTTGAAAAATCACTAATAAAATGGTCAATCCTTGCAAAATAATATCGCAAAAATTTTGTTCCAAAATCATTATATTTTAAATTTTTGAAAAATTCGTATTTAAATGCTTCATCCAAAATTTCTCTGTCATATTTCTTTTTTACTGACGTTAAAAGTTGCTTGTCAAAATATTCTTTTGCTAAATCTAAACTACCGTTCCTTAATTGAATATTTAAGGAGATTACATTTTTGTTGAATTCATTAGAATCATAACTATTCGTCAGTTTTAAAATACTAAAAAACTTGTCAAAAAACATTGGAAGTAATTTCATTTTTTCATTTCGTTTCAAATCATTTAGCTCAATTGAGGACAAGGTTAAAATAAATTGCCCATCCATATCATTTAGAAGGTTGAAATAAATGAATTCATAATCTTTGTTATAATGCCGATAGGCATACATTTCAAGATAAACATCTGAAAAATATGGCAAAGTCTTTTCTATAAATTCTCTTGCTTTTAGTTCGTTGTTTTTTAATCCAATTTTTGTATCAAACTCGTCTAAAAAAACTGTCTTGTGATACCGAGTACTATTAAGTTTGTCGTATTGTTCAGCATTGTCAGCAAATTTGCTTCTAAAATAATAACCGAAAAATTCATCAATTGCCCATTCACCGGAATTTTCTATTTTTTCAATCTGTGTTTCCCAAATGTTAATATATTTTTCTCTGTCAGCAATATCAATTTGGCTTAAAATCTTACCTTTGAAAATTTCATAAGGTTTAAGTGGAACCCCTCTGTCATTTATTACTTCAAATACCATTGCAACATCTTTGTCTTTGTCTATTTCTATTTCTATTAAATAAATTCGGTGTCTAAAATATGAAATGAAAGTTTGAAGTATGTGTGGTGTTTTGAATTTCGCTTCCAAACTGTTTACAATAACTAAATAATTTTTATAAATATTTTTTTCGGATACACCATTCTTATCACTTTTGCTCTTGTAGTCTAAGTTGTTTGTTAGTATATCGTCAATTGCAATTTTTCTGTCTTTAAAACCCATCCAATATGTTTTACCAAATTCAGTATTACCAACAATTGAATTTTTAAGTGCGTCAATAATATGTGACTGTAAACCATGTTTAATTGCTAAATGATATAATGATATAAGGCTATTGAAACTAAAGTCAAAGTTGTTAGCCTTTGTTGTCCATCAACAATATATTTTTTACCCTTAATAAGATTCGTCATAAATGTATTCAGATAATACCACTCAAGTTTATCGGTACTCTCTTGATTAATTTCTTGGTTGGAATTATATTTTTCTAAGTCAAAACGATAATAAATATCTTTTAATAAAGAGGACACTGGCTTATGTTCTAAATCGTCACTCCATTTGTATTCTCTTTGGTAAAAGTCCACATCATATTGGATGTTGTTGAAAATCTGACTAATTTTTTTGTCGCAAGGTTTTAGTCCCATGATTATTTTTTTGAAATGTTAAGAGTAATAAAATTTAAGAGCAAACATCGCCCGAAAATCATTTAAAAAAAAATTGAATATAGTATGTCGGAATTTTTTGATACACTTTTTAAACGTGCATCACGAAGACTTGATTAAATTGCTGCTGTTGTTTAAAGTTTTATCGGTGTTTTCAAACTTAAATTGATTTGTCACAAAAATACAATACTTCCACATGTATTTACAAATTAAAATGTTATTGAAAATTAAATATTTTTTGTTTGGTAGATATTTTTGTTTGGTTTCTGAAAAAACTTGAGTGTGAAGAAAAATTATCTTAAATTTGTCTTTGAAATTAAATGTTGAAACATTTTAAATAACACTTGTAATATGACCGGTAATGTTGAAGCACGAAAAATTGAACTCATTTCTTTTATTGCCAATTTGCATCAAGAGGAATCAATCAGTAATATTGAAAAAGTTGTAAAAAAATTAAAATCTTCTAAATACAAAAATCAAGAATTCAAAACCACAAGAGTTTCCGATGCGGATGTGGCATACTTCAAACGACCGTGGCGTAAAAGCATAACGCCCGATGAGTTAGCGCGTGAACAAAATTGGCAACCTATTGACGAAAAAGAAATGGATGCAATTGTTAAACGCATGGACATTCAAGAACCTATTGAACAACTTTTGGCAGATCTTAAAGCACTTGATTAATGGATTTTTTCTTAGATACCAATATTGTTTTGCATTTTATCCGCAATTCAACGCTTGCTGATGAATTAAAAGAAACGTTCCAACTTTTTAAATTTCCGAATCGGTTGTTTATATCAATCGTTAGTTTAGGTGAGTTGGAGTCGTTGGCACTTCAGAAAGATTGGGGCATACATAAACTTAAAGAACTTGAAAATTATTCGCGTCAACTTATTATTGCGGATATTCGCGATGAAAACATTGTTAAAAGGTATGCACAAATAGATGCTTACAGTCAAGGTAAATTAAAAAACAGATCTTTAAATAACTCCGCACGCAATATGAGCAAAAATGATTTATGGATTGCTGCAACTGCTTCCGTTCTCAATATTCCTTTACTTACAACCGATGCCGATTTTGAACACTTGAATAAAGAGTTTTTAACGCTTATAAAAATTCATTAAAAAAATTGACAAAACTTCCACTAACTAAAATTTATCTCCGCATTATCACCGATATTTAATTGCCGACTCACACCTGTTATAGATGTGTCGCTGCCGATAATCGAATGACTAATCACGACATCGCGCAAATTTGAAAAACTGCCAACGATGCTGTCTTTTACAATCGAAGAATTAATTACGGAATTATCGCCAATCGTTACATACGGGCCAATAATGGAATTATCAATGTGACAACCCGTACCGATGCAAACCGGATGAACGATAATCGTGTTGTCGTAAGGCGGTAAATCTACGGAGTATAAATGATCGCGTTGCAAAAGCATCACGTTGGTTTCTAATAGCACTTCTTTTTTTCCGCAATCAAACCAATTATTGACAGTGATGGTAGAAATTTTTACGCCGTTTTCAATCATGATTTGTAAACCGTCCGCTAATTGAAATTCGCCAAGCGTGCGGATATTATTTTTTATATTGTGGTCTAACGCGGCTAATAAGGCTTCGACTTCTTTTATTTTATACAAACCGACAATGGCTAAATTCGAGTGCGGAATTTTCGGTTTTTCAATCAATTTTTTTACAAAACCTTGATTGTCTAACTCGACAATACCAAAATCCCGCGGATTGCGTACCTCTTGTACACCCAAACAACTTGTCGGGGTTTCGAGCATGAGGTTAACATCAATATCGAATACAGTATCACCGAGCGCGATAAAAATATCGGCATCGTCTTTAATTACTTTACGTGCGGTCCATACAGCATGACCTAAGCCTTCTCGATGCGTTTGCTCCACGAAAGTCACATAGAGTTCCGGATATTTTTCGTGAATAAACTGCCGAATTTTTTCGCCGAGATAGCCAATCACTAAAACGAATTCCGTAAACCCCGCTTTCAAAAGCGAATCTATGATGTGTGCGAGTATAGGTTTTCCGGCAACCGGAATCAAAGATTTTGGTTGCGTATACGTATGCGGTCGAAATCGCGTGCCGGCACCGGCTACAGGGATTATTACTTTCATAAAGTTTAGTCGGTTAGTCAAGTTTAGTCGGTTAGTCGGTT
>JAYTNA010000259.1:0-6375 GCA_043748865.1 Saprospiraceae bacterium | reverse complement strand
ATTATTTAGAAAAATTCTAAAGCTAAAAGTGTATTTAAAATGCTTTTATGAAAAAGATGAAGCATTGTAAATTTGTACAAAAATTAATAAGAAGAAATTAACTGTAAGATAAATGACAACATTACTCGTACTCGGCACCGTCCTATTATTAATAGTGGTGTCCACTCAGATAGGTAAAATCAGCGAACTTACAGCCAAAATTCGCGGTGAAGAATCTGTTCAATCGGATAGAAATAATTCCAATGCTGTATTAGGCTTGTTTTTCTTGGTAGGGTTTCTAATTTTTTGTTTTGGTACAGCTGCTTACTACTATAAGTATATGTTGGGTTATGGTATCGAATATGCTTCGTCCGGCGCAAGAAAAATTCAAGTTTTATTCAATTGGACTTTGTTTTTCACCGGCATTGTTTTCGTACTCACACATATCGCTTTGTTTTGGTTTGCATATAAATATAAAGGCGAAAAAGGACGCAAGGTGTTATTTATGCCGCATGACAACCGATTAGAAGTCATTTGGACAGCTATACCGGCTGTCGTTATGTGTGGTTTAGTTATTAGTGGACTTTGGGTTTGGAATGATGTAATGAAAGATGTCGGCGAAACTGAAAACGCTTTAGAAATTGAAGCTACTGCTTATCAATTCGCTTGGGCAATGAGATATCCCGGAGCCGATAATGCTTTAGGTACAAAATATTTTAGAAACATTACGCCCGGTGTAAATGATCTTGGTGTTGATTTCAACGACGTTAAAAGCCAAGATGATATTATCCTTGCCGGTTCGGAAGAAATTGTAATACCGAAAAATAAAAAAATCCGTGTCCGTATCACGTCTAAAGATGTGCTGCATAATTTTTACATGGCACACTTCTCTACGAAAATGGATGCGATACCGGGTCTACCGACGTATTTCGTTTTCACGCCGATAATGACGACTGAAGAATACCGTCAAAGTTTGAAAAGTAATCCGGCGTATCAAGAACCTATGGATGCGACTGAACCTAATGGACCGAAAAGATGGGAAGCGTTTAATTATGAATTAGCTTGTTCGAGATTGTGCGGTAAAGGTCACTTTTCAATGCGCCGTGTCGTGAAAGTTGTTAACCAAGATGAATACGATAAATGGGCTGCGGCACAAAAACCTTTTTTCACAGAAAACATTGAAGGTAAAGTTGAAGCGGGTAAATACTCTTGGTATAAAGGTGAAACACCTAAAAGTGCCGCGCCACAAGAATTTTCTGCAACTTCATTAGAAGCCTCTAAAGCGGGTGATGTTTTGGATTTAAATCACGTTTTCTTTGCAACGGGTTCTTCTACTTTGACACCCGAGTCAACAAAAGAATTAGATTTAATTGTTGAAGCATTAAACAAAAACCCTAAAATGACTGTTGAAGTGAGTGGTCACACAGACAATGTAGGTGATAAAGGAAAAAATCAAATCTTGTCGCAAGAGCGTGCAAAAGCTGTTGAAGCTTACGTAGAAAAAAAAGGTATTGATACAAAACGCATAGAATCTATCGGTTTTGGAGATACTAAACCGATTGGTGACAATAGTACAGATGCAGGTAAGCAATTGAATAGAAGAATTGAGTTCAAAATATTGTCAAAATAAAAGATAAAGTACAAAGTGTTGAGTTGAAGTACGTTTAAATTGACTTCAAGTTCTACTTATTGATTTCATACTTCATACTTAAATAAAAAATTTTTAACAATGGAAGCTGCTGAGATTAAAGACAGCGTATTAGCTGTACCGACACAAGACGGCGTGATATATCAGGATGCCGGAATACAAATTCAGGAAACAGGTTGGAGTGATGGTTTTCACGATCATCATCACGGCGATAAATACCAATCAGGATTTATTTCTAAATATATTTTTAGCACTGACCATAAAATGATTTCTAAACAATTCCTAGTTACAGGAATTATTTGGGCGATCATTGGAGCCGGTATGTCCATTATTTTCCGTTTGCAATTGGGTTTTCCGGAGGCAAACTTATCATGGTTGCGCCCGCTTTTGGGTAAATGGATAGTTGTCAATGCTGAAACAGGTATCGGTAAACTCGATACAGAGTTTTATTATTCATTGGTGACGATGCACGGTACAATCATTGTATTCTTCGTACTAACAGCCGGTTTGTCCGGTACTTTTTCAAATCTTTTGATTCCTTTACAACTTGGAGCGCGTGATATGGCTTCAGGCTTTTTAAATATGCTTTCGTATTGGTTCTTTTTCCTTTCGGGCATTGTTATGTTTTATTCTCTGTTTTTAAGCACAGGTCCTTTTTCGGGTGGTTGGACTGCTTATCCACCGCTCTCGGCATTGCCGGAAGCATCTGACGGATCGGGTGCGGGCATGACGTTGTGGATTGTGAGTTTGGTTTTGTTTGTAGTTTCCGTTTTATTGGGCGGTATGAATTACATCACAACCGTACTCAATTTGCGTACAAAAGGTATGACGCTTTGGCGGATGCCTTTGACTATCTGGGCGTTTTTAGTAACAGCTATTTTAGCTTTATTATCGTTTCCAGTTTTAGCTTCAGCATTTTTCTTATTGATGTTTGATAGAGGTTTGGGTACATCATTTTATTTAAGTGATATTTTTATTGGCGGCAAAGCGTTAGATCACGTTGGTGGCAGTCCTATTTTATATCAACATTTATTTTGGTTTTTAGGACACCCGGAAGTGTATATCATTATTCTCCCTGCGATGGGTATTGTATCGGAAGTACTTTCTGTTCACGCGCGCAAACCTGTTTTTGGTTACAGAGCGATGATTTATTCTATGTTGGCGATTGGATTTTTAGCTTTCATTGTTTGGGCGCACCACATGTTCATGTCGGGTGTGAATCCGTTCATCTCAAACTTCTTTGTATTATTTACGTTGATAATCGCCGTTCCATCGGCAGTGAAAGTATTTAACTGGATTGCAACCATTTATGGCGGTAATTTCAGATTTAATTCTGCTTCGCTTTTCGGTATCGGTTTCGTATCTATGTTTATTTCTGGTGGTTTAACGGGTATTTTCTTAGGTAACTCCGCACTTGATATTCGTTTACACGATACTTATTTCGTTGTTGCTCACTTCCATATTGTAATGGGTATCGCGGCATTCTTCGGTATGTTCGCCGGTATTTATCATTGGTATCCGAAAATGTACCAAAGATTTATGAACGAAACGCTTGGTCAAATACATTTCTGGGGAACTTTTATCGGTGCTTACGCAATTTTCTGGCCTATGCACTATATAGGATTGGCAGGCGTGCCGCGTCGTTATTACAGTTTCGATACTTTTGATGCTTTCCGTCATTTTAGCGGTACAAATGAATTTATTACTGTATCAGCTATAGTTGTATTTGCTTTACAAATTTTATTTGTAATAAATTTCTTTTGGAGCATTTGGAAAGGTCGCCCTCAGACAACAAAAAATCCGTGGGATGCTAACACGCTTGAATGGACAACTGAAATACATCCCGGTCACGGTAACTGGGGGGATAAATTGCCTGTCGTTAATCGTTGGGCTTATGATTACGGTAAAGACGGGATTGACTATATTCCACAAATTATTCCGGCAAGAGAAGGCGAAGAAACAGATCACTAATTTAATTGTTAGTTGTTAGTTGTTAGTTGTTAATTTCTAAGACTACTAACTTTTAATTGACAATTAGCAATTAACAATTAACAACTATAAAAGATGTCTTTGGAAAAAGTTGAATCGGTACGGTGGTACTCGATTTTAGTTGAAAAAATAAAAGACGTAGGAGTTTTAATGAAGTTTAAATTGTCATTGACAGTCGTTTTTTCGGCGGTGATGTCCTACTTAATCGCATTAAGAACGCCGACGGATTATAATAATGTTTTAGTCTTGTTTTTGGGTGGCTTATTAACAGCAGGTGCTGCGAGTGCATTGAATCAAGCGATTGAAAAAGATTACGATAAGTTGATGCCGCGCACAGCGAATCGTCCGGTGGCAGCCGGCAGAATGTCAATGTCAAGTGCCGTATTAATTGCCGGCATTATGAGTTTGGCGGGTATCACACTTTTATCTTTTTTTAATCCACTAACCGGCTTCTTAGGCATGATTTCTTTGATTTCTTATGCCTTTGTTTACACACCGTTAAAGCGTGTATCAAACGTAGCGGTTTTATGGGGTGGTATTCCCGGTGCATTGCCTATCGTCATAGGTTGTACGGCAGCACAAAATGGTGTTTTAACAACTTTAGCTTTGGCATTGTTTGCTATCCAATTCTTTTGGCAATTTCCACATTTTTGGGCGATTGCTTGGTTAGCAAATGAAGATTATAAGAAAGCCGGATTTAATTTACTTCCCAATAAATCGGGAACACTAGATAAAAGTGTCGGTAAATCGGCGATGATTTTCGCGCTTTTATTAATTCCTTTTAGTGTGATGCCTTATTTATTAGGTGCAACCGGAAAAATTTCTGCGCTGCTTTTAGTAATTTTGGCTTTGGTTTACGCTTTCTTCGGTTGGAAATTAATGCAAGAATGTTCACGCAAAGCAGCTTTGACATTGATGTTTATGGCACTTGTTTATTTGCCGGCTGTTTTGTTTATTTTGTATTTTGATAAAATAAATTAGTTAGTTAGTTTATTAGTTGGTTGGTTTATTAGTGAGTTGGTTTGAAAATGGTCAACTAACCAACTAACTAATAAACCAACCAGCCAAACAACTAACTAACTAACTAACCAACTAATATGTCACTCGCATACAGTCGCAATAAAATTCATCCGTATAAATTCATGCTTTGGCTGGGTTGTGGAAGTATTACCATGATGTTTGCTGCTTGGACAAGTGCTTATTTAGTACGCCATGCTGCGGGAAATTGGTTAGAATTTAAAATTCCGACCATCTTTTTCTTGAATACTTTAGTGATTTTAGCAAGCAGTGGGACACTTCAATTAAGTTTTAATGCTTTTAAAAAAAACCAAGAAAAAACGTACAAATCGTTATTGATAGTTACCTTTTTTCTCGGCTTAGCTTTTATCGCTTTACAGTATATAGGTTGGAATGAACTTTTTAATATAGGTGTACCATTTAGAAAAAATCCTTCGGGCGATTTCTTTTATATCCTCACTTATTTTCACGTAGGGCATTTGGTGGCAGGTATAGCGATTTTACTTTTAGCAATCTATCATGCTTTCAGTTTGCCGTTCAAACCAACACAAAAACGCACTTTGCGCTTTGAATTAACACTCACCTATTGGCATTTTGTAGATTTTTTGTGGGTATATTTGCTTTTATTTTTAATAACGCAATCTTAATGGTCAATGGTTAGTTGTTAATGTTTAATTGCAAGAAAATTATTAACGTCAATCATAGCATCGAATATTAAAAATAAATTCAAGATTAATGGTTGATAATTAATAAAATAAATCAACAACTGACCATTAATAATTAACAACTAACCATTAATCATTAACCATTATAAAAAGATGGCTTCAAATACTTTATTAGAACACGATGTACCTCACGAAGAGGCGGAACAATTAGCGGCAAACGATTTATGGCAAGGCGGTAATGAACCTTTTAAGGCGAGTTACGGTAAACTTATGATGTGGTATTTCCTTTTATCTGACGCATTTACTTTTGCAGGCTTCTTAATTTCTTACGGTACTTTGCGATTTAGTATGCCGACGTGGCCCGTGCCGGATTTTGTTTTCCGCGCATTTCCGGGAGGATTTCATCATGCACCACTCATTTTCGTAACTGTAATGACATTTATACTTATCGTTTCATCCGTTACGATGGTAAGAGCTGTGCAAGAAGGACATCGCGATAACAAACGCGGCGTTGTATTTTGGATGTTGCTCACGATTCTCGGCGGTGCGTGTTTCTTAGGTTGTCAAGCATGGGAATGGACGACTTTGATTAAAGGCGAAAATGTAAGTGTCACGCGCAATCCATTTGGTCGCCATGAAACTGCCGGTACTTATTTGACGGATATACATGGTGTGCCTTATAAAGATATGAGTAAAGCAGAAAAATTTTCTGTACATGAAGGCTATTTATTAGAACCTGCGGAAGCTAACGGCGAAGAAGTGCGCGACGAAGAAGGTAATTTGAAATTTTTTCAAAGACCTTTTAAAAATACTGACGGAAAAGAAAGTGTAGAACAATTTGGACCGAAAGCCTTCGGTGCTTTATTTTTCTTCATCACTGGCTTTCACGGTTTTCACGTTTTTTCCGGTCTCGTGTTTTTGTCAATTATCATGTTAAACGTGGCAAGTGGTGTTTATGCACGTCGCGGTAATCATTATGAAATGGTAGAAAAAATCGGTTTATATTGGCACTTTGTAGATTTGGTTTGGGTATTTGTATTCTTAGTTTTTTATTTATTGTAGTATAGTCGGTTGGTC
>JAYTNA010000258.1:0-8908 GCA_043748865.1 Saprospiraceae bacterium | reverse complement strand
AGTATCGCCATTATTTAATCCGGCAATTAAGGGATTGACGAGTAACACTTTCGGTTCTGTTTTATCAACGACACCGGCGTTAATGCCGTTCAAATCTTTTCCGTCAACGACAACCAAAGTTGTACTACCCGTTGCGTCCACGTCACTGTTCAATAAAGGATCATTTCCTTTATTTTGCGGCGAAAAACTCAGCGCGAATGTGCCGGACGGAAATTTGAAAGTAATTTTATAATTGCCGGCAGTTACGCCTGCAAAATTATACACGCCACCGTTTTTAGTGATCGTTGTTTGTAAATTACCGCCCGCATTTGATGAACCGTCCAGCATGACTGTGATACCATCGAAACCGACTTCACCGACATCTTTTATGCCGTTGCCGTTGCAATCCAGAAAAGCAGTGCCGGTAATACCGGCAATAAAAGTAGAGGCTTGATGTTTAGCATCTGCGGCAAATGTGGGCAATGTCCATAAAAAGAGAAAACCAAGAAATGAACTCTTCAGTTTTGTTTTGAAAGTTGTATCGGTTTTAAACATAATTAGTTCTGTTCGGTGCTAAAAGTAAAAGAATAGGTGCATGGGAATGATTATTGATGATTGATGAAGGATCAATAAAAAATTTATTCATTCTTCATCAATCATCAATCATCATTCTTTTAATTTTATTGTTTTTATCTGAAATTTTAAAAGAAATTTATCGTTAGAAATTATTTAAAAGAAATAAGTTTTATCGATTTTATTTCAAAAATTAGATATTATTTACATTTAGACAAAAACGTTGCCAAAATATTTTTTTAATTCTTATTTGAATAAATACGTTTCAGGTTTTAGGTATCAGGTATTAGGTTTATTAAAATTTTACAATGATACTAAAACCCAACACTTAATACCCAATACCTTAAATTTTCCAACCATGCAAAAAACAAAATTATTTTTTTTTGTTGCCGTCTTATTTTTAGCAGCTTGCGGCACTTCCAAAAAAGCAAGTACAGTTAATACGAAACCGATTTTAAAAGACTTGAGTAAAATGTCCGTACAGGATATTATTTCAAGCAATGACCGGCAACAAATTACAGCACAATGGCTTTCCGGTAATGCCGGTTTAGATTATAAAGGCAAACCGATTAGCGTTTCGGCATCGTCGAATATTATTTGGCGACGCGACAGCTTGATTTATTTAAGTATAAAAAAATTGGGTTTCAGCGTAGCGAAAGCAAAAGTCACGCACGATTCTGTTTTTATTATCAATCAATTGCAAGGCACTCGCATTTCGGAACCGCTGTCGTATATCGAAACACATTTCGGTATTCCCGGCGATTTCAATATGATTCAAAAAATTTTACTCGGACAACCGGTTTTTCTCGTGGATAAAAAAAATCTGACTTCTATTTACAACAATGACACGCAAACACTCACTTTATCGGGCAGCGATGAAAAACGTAATGCTGTTTATGTTTTTGATGCAACTAATTTTCAACTTAAGAGTATGAATATAGAAGAACCCGGCAGTACACGCTCCATTGATATCACTAATGACAACGTTGATTCTTTGGGTAATGCTAAATTTTCGTACCTTCGTACCATCAGTATAAATAGCCCGCAAACCGGCAATGCTAGGATAGTGATTGATGTTGACAATAAAAATATTGAAGTGGATGTACCGAAGAATATTAAATTTTAATCGGACGGTAGACGATGGACAACTGATGTTAAGACAACAGATAGCGGACAACAGACAACGGACAAAGTCTACCGTACGTTGTCCGTTGTCTGTTGTCCGCTATCTGTTGTCCGTTGTCTGTTGTCCGTTGTCCGTTATCTTTTTTTCATTTTTCACCACATCAGATGTGAGAGCGCAAAATAAACGCGCAGAATTAGAATTGAATCGCCAAAAACTTTTACAAAAAATTCAAACCAATACAGCGGCAATTGCAAAAACAAAACAAAAACAAGTAGATGCCGGCGAGCGTGTAGAAGCACTTCAAAACCAAATTGAAGATCGCGAAGCACTTATTTTCAATTTGGGAGATGAGTTAGAAAATACGGATAGCCTTATTAGTCGTACAGCTTCGGTGATCGAATCTTTAAAAAATGATTTGGCAGAGTTGAAAAAAGAATACGGTACGATGATGCGCAAAGCCTATCGAATGCGTGTACCGAATAATGCCACCACTTTTTTATTTGCATCTCACAATTTTAAGCAATCTTATCAACGCTGGCAGTATTTCAGGCAATACGAAAAATTCAGGAAGCGGGAAGCGCAACTGATTTTGAAAACACAACAATCATTGACAACTAAAAATACTTTTTTTACCCGACAAAGTTTGTTGAAAGATAGTTTGATAAATAGTTACGGCGAACAAGCCAAACTTTTACAAAAGGAAAGAAATGAACAAGATGTACTCGTAAAACAACTGAAAAATAAAGAAGATAAACTCACGGGTGAATTAAAATCGGCAGAGCGACAAAGCACAAAAATCAGCAGAAATATTGAGCGACTCATCGCTGCGGAAATCGCCGCTCGCAAACATGAAGAAGAAGAGGCGCGTCGAAAAGAGCGTGAATCTCTCCGAAAATTAGCCGAAGCAAAAACCGGCAACCAAGAAAATAAAAAAACAAAAAACGAAAAAAGGGAAACATCGGTTGAAAATAGAAAACCCGATATTCTCACCGATTCTCCTCAGACATTAGAACTGTCTTCTGATTTTAGAAGTAATAAGGGAAAATTACCGCCGCCGGCTATCGGTGCTATTGTACGTGGATTCGGCAAACAACGCGTAATGAATCAAGTCACTGCAATTAATAACGGCATTGATATTCGCACCACTTCGGGCAGTGATGCACATTCGGTAGCAGCCGGAACCGTTTCGATTGTATCAAGCGTTCCGGGTGTCGGGCAAATTGTTTTAATTCAGCACGGCAATTATTACACCGTTTACGCCAATTTATCGGCAGCTTATGTTAAAAAAGGAGAGCCGGTGACGGCAAGGCAAGCAATAGGAAAAGTAGCGATTAATCCAATCAGCAACGAACCCGAATTGCATTTTGAATTGTGGCAGGAGCGCACACATTTGAATCCGGCGGATTGGCTTTTAAGATAGACTTTTTGAATAGACTTACTGACGATGGACTTATTGACGATAGAAAAAAAAATTAGCTCTCGAAAAGTTTAAAGGTTTTTGCGAGCGTTGGTATTTTTATTCAAAAAAATGACCACTTAAGTCAAGCGGATAATAATGAGCATTTGTAATTCAAACTCATATCGTTGGGTATAATAAAACTGCTAACACATAAAATTCGATACGAAAACTTTATTTTCCAAAAAAACCTTGTAAATTTGTTTTATTATATTTCGATAAATGAATAGGTTTGAATTATATGCACCGGCAATTATTAAACTTTGTGAAACGCACAAGGTTAGAAGCCTGTATGCTTTTGGTTCGGTTTTGACAAACAATTTTAATAAAGAAAGTGATATTGACCTAATTGTAGATTTCTCAAATATTGAAGTAGAAGATTATGCAGATAATTATTTCGACTTCAAATTTTCTTTACAAGATATTTTTAAAAGATCCGTTGATCTTTTAGAGGAGAAAGCGATAAAAAATCCATATTTTAGAAAATCTATAAACCAACAAAAACAACTTGTATATAGACAATGATATTGAAGCGTGGCTTTATGATATTCTGAATGCCATTTCGGAAATTGAAAGTTTCTTTAATGACAATACAAAAGAGTTTGTAAAATATCAAAACGACTTGCGAACAAAACGCGCCGTTGAAAGAAATATCGAAATAATTGGAGAAGCTCTAAGCCGAATCTTAAAACGTGACGAAACAATTGTCATTTCTAATTCCCGAAAAATTGTTGATACAAGAAATAGAATTTCACACGGTTATGATTCTGTGTCTGACGATATAATTTGGGGTATAATTATTCGACACATTCCAATTTTACAAACAGAAATCCAAACTTTGTTGGGCGAGAATAAATAACTATCGCCGGTATGGCAACAAAAACTATAATTTTACTCGCTCATATACTTTCTTACTACTAAAAAACTAACGATTGTGAAAATCTAAAAGACTTTTGTGAACGTTAGTATTACTATTCAAAAAAATGAATCCTTAAGTCGAGCAGAGCTGAAAACATCCAAATCAATAAAACTAAATAATGACATCGCTAACAAAAAATAGGATTGAATCTCTTGACTTATTAAAAGGCTTAGTGATAGTAATCATGGCAATTGACCATGTGAGAGATTATTTTCATTATTCGTCTTACTTTTTTGATCCTACCGACCCGACACTAACAAATTTCCCCCTTTTTTTTACAAGGTTTATTACTAATTTTTGCGCTCCTACATTTAGTTTTCTTGCAGGACTTTCAGCCTTTATGGTTGGGAGAAGAAAAACACAAAATGAGTTATCAATTTTTTTACTTAAACGTGGTCTTTGGTTAGTTTTTGTAGAACTTGTAATTATGAATTTCGGATGGTGTTTTGATATAACTTTTAAAACTATCGGCTTTCAAGTCATTTGGATATTGGGCATAAGCATGATTTTTTTAGCAGCACTTGTACACCTTCCTAAAAAAGCAATTCTTATTTTTAGTTGTGTATTGATTTTTGGACATAATTTTCTTGAT
Source organism: Saprospiraceae bacterium (assembly GCA_043748865.1). Classification (GTDB taxonomy): domain Bacteria; phylum Bacteroidota; class Bacteroidia; order Chitinophagales; family Saprospiraceae; genus JAAFJT01. The sequence continues at coordinate 4,263 of JAYTNA010000258.1, read as the reverse complement.
AATATCCATTTTGACAATAGTATTTTATGGGCATTTTTACATGAACGCAAAGCATTTTTGACCACACCGGACCATATATTCAGGGTCGGTTATTCCATAATACCTTGGGTTGCTGTAATGTCATTGGGATATTACTTTGGTTCATTTTATGAACAAACATTTGAACCCTTAAAACGCAAGAAATTATTTAACATCATTGGCATTTCTGCAATAATATTTTTTGTAATTCTAAGAAGCATAAATATTTATGGCAATTTATTGCCTTGGAAAGATTATGGTAATTTAGAACAAACCATTTTTTCATTTTTTAATTTATCCAAATACCCGCCTTCACTTTCATTTTTATTGGTAACATTAGGTGGAGCTTTTTTATTTTTAGCAAATGCCGAAAAATTAAAAGGTAGCGTTGTTAATTTCTTTTGTGTATTTGGCAGAGTTCCATTTTTCTTTTACATCATTCACATTTACCTCATTCATTTTTTAGCACTAATAGTTGCTGAATTTACAGGCTTTGGTTGGCAAAAAATGATTTTACCTGCATTGCCATTCAGAGTAGAAGCATTGAAAGGTTTTGGGTTTAACTTAGCGTGGGTTTATTTGATTTGGGTTGTCGTAATTGCTACGCTTTACCCCTTATGCAAAAAGTTTGACACTTATAAGCTAAATAATAAAGATAAATGGTGGTTGAGTTATTTGTAAAATCTAATAATGAAACCGGCTCACATACCTTCTTATTACTAAAAAACACTAACGCTTGTAAAAATCTTTTAGATTTTTTACGAGCGTTAGTGCTTTTATTCAGAGAATGAACACTTATGTGGAGCGGAGTCCGTACGAACCCTAATTATAGTTTCTTTTTTACTAACTTCATCATTTTACTGTATAATAAGTTTTCGTTAATAGGTTTAGAGATGTAATCGTCCATTCCAAATTCTTTGCATTTGGTAACATCTGCTGTGGTAACATCTGCTGTTAAAGCAATTATTGGAATTTGAGATTTCAATGTTTTGCGTATGTATTCTGTAGCTTCAAATCCATTCATTTCAGGCATTTGCAAATCCATCAAAATAATATCGTAGGTATGGGTTTGCATTTTTTCTATCGCCATTTTTCCGGTGCCTACTATTTCATACTCAAATCCAAAATCACTTAAAATAATTTTGATGAGTAATTGATTTAATATAACATCTTCGGCTACTAATACGCGCAGATTTTTAATTTCTGAATCCGGTTTTACTATTTCCATTTCTTCTTCTAATTTTATATTTGTTTTTCCAAAGGGCAAGATAAAGCTAAATGTTGAACCTTCACCGAGCTTACTTCTTAAGGTAATAAGCCCTCCTTGAGCTTCTATTAATTGTTTAACAATAGCAAGCCCTAATCCTGTACCGCCATAAGCATGAGATGTGCTGAGTTCAGCTTGTTCAAAAAGATTAAAAATTGAATTTAGTTTATTGTCGGCAATGCCAATTCCGGTATCGGTAACGGCAAATTCAAGCGTCACATTTTCTTCTGTTTCGCTTAATAATTTGACACTTAATGTAATTTTTCCTTTGTGTGTAAATTTTACGGCATTACTCAAAAGGTTTAAAAAAATCTGATTTAATCTTAATGAATCGCCCAATAATATAGAGGGGATTTTGCTGTCGTATTCTTTTATAAGTTTTAAATTCTTTTCTTTTATTTTCAAGTCAAAAGAATGGAGTATTGAGATTATTGATTTGTGTATATCAAAAGGTTGCTTTTCAAATGTCATTTTACCCGCATCTACTTTTGCCAAATCAAGTATATCGTCTATGAGCAGGTTTAAAGACTTGCTACTTGTTTTTATAGCTTGTAAGTATTCTTTTTGTCGTACGCTCAATTCATTTTTCAATAATACATTTGCAAATCCTATAATAGAATTTAATGGCGTACGAATTTCGTGGCTCATGTTAGATAAAAACTGTTGTTTGGACTTAACAGCATTTTCTGCAAATACCTTTGCTTCCATCAATTCTTTTTCAAACAATTTGCGTTCGGTAATATCATTAAACAAAACGATAAACTTGTCCTTCTTACCGGGGTAAACTTTGAGTTCATGCCAGCGGTGATTGACTTCAAAATATTGCTCAAATACAACAGGGCACTGATTATCTACCACGGCAGCGTAGGTATATATGTGCTGCTTATCAACTGTGGGAAAAGCCTGCAGGATGGTTTTACCACGCACCATTTCTATGCTTACTCCTGATTGCTTTTCGTATGTAGGGTTTACCTCCAGCACATAGTAATCAATTCCTTTACCTTCTTTGTTGCGAACCAGTTCGCAAAGCGCAAAGCCTTGGTCAATGGAAGTGAAAAGTGTGCGGTACTTTTCTTCCGATTTGTGCAAGGCTTCTTCTGCTTTCGCTCTTTTTACCGCTGCCCAAGTGCGTTCGGCTGTTTCTACGGATAGTTGCACCTCTGCGTCTGTCCATTTCCTTGGCTTACTTTGCACAAGGCATAGTGCGCCCACAGGCTTTCCGTTTTTAATGACCGGTACATTGATAAATGAAATGTTCTGCAACTGAATGCAAAGCTGCTTTAATTCTTCATCAAGTATATCTGTGGTATGCACATCATCAACAATAAAAGGACACCCTTTATCAAATGCTGCTTTCAAAAGGGTAAAACTGCTTAGCGAATACACGCCTGCAACGGAAGATAAATCTTCCCGCATAGCGTCACGCAGGATAATGGCATTATCTTCTTCTATAGTACGATAGAAACACCAGTCCGCGTCCATAAATTCTCTGGTAAATTTTGTAACTGCTTCTTCAATGTCCACGGGGTTGTCGAGCATTCGAATTGTATCGCTCAACTCAAGCAGGAAAGCCTGTTGCTTTTCACTTTCTTCAATTTTATTTCTTGCTTCCACCTGATAGGTTACATTTACTGCTGTAAGCAATAATGCGTATATCTGATCATCGCTATTCCTAAGTGCATTGCATGAAAGGTCCAAAAAGTAAGGGCGTACAATACCATCTCTTAATAAATCCATTTGCATCGGCAACTCGTTTATGGCAAATGGTATCCCTGTGTTATATACCTCGTCATAAAGCTTAAAAATACCCTGCGCCTCTACTTCGGGAAATACCTGCTTTACTGTTTTGCCTAAAAGTTCTTCTTTTGTTCTATTCGTAATCTGACAGGTTACAGGATTGACAAGGCTATATTTATACTCCGGCCCTTCTAATACTCCAATGGCAACCGTGGTAGTGTTGAAAATATTTTGCAGTTGCTTCTCATTTCTTTTCAGTGCTTCCTGTGAAGCTCGCAATGCTTTATCGCTTTCTTCAATTTTTTTTCTTGCTTCAACTTGCTCTGTAATATCATAGCTCATGGAAATAATTGCATAAATTTCTCCTAAATCATTTTTCAATGACTCCATAGAAAAATTAAAATAACACTGCTTTAGTACACCGTCATTTTTGATATCAACCATGGCGGCATACTCAGGAGCAGTAAATGATTCTTCGTTTTTAAAAATATTGTCAAATAATTCAAATGCGCCTGTGCCTGTCAATTCAGGAAAAACTTCATGAAAGCTTTTGCCGAGTAAATCGGCTGCTTTGCGGTTGGTTAATTTTTCGTATGCCTTGTTTGCCAAAATATATTTGTATTCAGATCCTTCATAAACAGCAATAGCAGCGGGTGCATGCTGAAAAATATTTTGTAGTTGCTTTTGATTTTTTTCCGATATTCCTTCCGGCTTCAGTTTCGTTTCAATTTCTACCGGTTTGCCGGCAGATTTTTTTTTGGTTGATGTTTGTCTCATTTTAAAGAAAAATATTAAGATTATTGGAAAGCATTTTGCAAAATTAGCAATATATGAACCAATAGTTAATTACAAAGCAATTAATTTCAATCGAAGCGGATGCCACGGAGCAAAATAAAATGTGAGACAACTTCGCGTTGGTTTTTGTGTTGTTGAGTTATACATGAAACAGGGTAAAATCCCGTTTTTATGATTTTAAAGGTAGGGTTATTAGGATGTTAAAACGGCGACGTTCAGAAAACTTTTCAGATTGGAGCGTTAAGCTGTGAGTTTAGACGTTTTTTTTAAAAGCAGCAGAGCTGCGTTCTCTCGGTAGAATAAAAGAAATAAAATGTTTTTGAGGTGCAGCGCACCGTCCTCTTCTTATCTCAGAGGACGGTGCGTTGAACTGTCAAATTAACCAAACAAAATTCGAAATATTATTTGGAGGGATTTATTGCCCCCCATTTTTCAATGCTATATTC
>JAYTNA010000257.1:0-1273 GCA_043748865.1 Saprospiraceae bacterium | reverse complement strand
ACTGTTTCTCGTATTCAAGACACCGCCGATAAATTTTAAGAGTTTGGTTTTAGAAACATTCAATCTGCCTTTCCTTTCTAACTCATGAGTATATTTTTTTATGGCGTTCAACATTTCTTCCGTTCTGTTTTCATAAAATTCTAAAGCAACAGATTGACCGGTGTTGAGCATCACGATACCAATCATTGAGGGGTCCAAAGATTTTACTAAAACGCTATCATTTTTTACAACGCTTTTCGTCACTCGTTCATCTACTTCAATGGAATAAGTTTCGTTAATCTCTCCATTTTCTAACCAATCGTCTGAATAAGCACGGACGAAACGCAATAGTTCGCTTTTAGGAATCTCATCGTAATTGGCAAAAACGATGACACCATAATCGAAAATATAAACATAACGATCTTGTTCCGCAAAATAATAAAACAGTTCGGAGATATTACCCGAATGTAAGTCTGCTTTTAATTCGGTACGTAATTTTTTTATGTTTAAAGATTCCGCTACTTGGTAGGCTTCTATTTTCAATTGTTGGTTGTTAATTATAGGAAATATTTTTTCTTCTTCTTCTTCCAAAACATCCATCCGTCGTTTCTAAAAAAACGATCTGCAATGACATAACGTATAGAAATTCCGGTGTGCCATTCAAAAGCTTTACCGCCGTCGCCGGCAATACGCAAACTCGGTTTAACATCGGTTGAAAAAACTAATTTGCCGAGTTTTATTTCAAGTCCGACGATGCCGGTGATGCCCAACGGATTTCCGGGCTGCACTTTTAAATTACTATCCTGCTGTATCCAAGTATAATATAAACCGCCACCGGTATAAAAATTAAAACCTTTGAATAAAATATTATGATGTTGCTCGCCTAATAAAGACAAAGTTACATCTTTTTTAGTTTCGCCCGAAGATTGAAGAATAGCTTCGATTGTTGTGTGTAATTGTATTTGTTGTTGAAGCGTTGCACCGATACCGTCGCCAACGCGCAAACCGATAGCTGTGCCATAGGCTTGTGAATAAATTTTACCGGAAATAAGCAAAAAGAATAAAGACAGGCTAAAAAATTTAATATTGGACATATGTAGAGCGGTAGTTGATTTTTATTTTAACCTTAAAACGATTTAAATATTAAGTTATTACGAGACAAAAGTCTAAAAAAATATTCAAAGGGCATTAAAAATAAAGTATTTTCGCACCAAATTAGAAATTAACAACTAACCACTAACAATTGATATTTACTGCTTTTCAATTTCTTAAATTTTATTGGTCTGCCGATACG
>JAYTNA010000256.1:0-5020 GCA_043748865.1 Saprospiraceae bacterium | reverse complement strand
CCTCTTGAAGTGTCACAAGTTCAGCTTCTATTAATTTTTTTACGTATCGTATTCGCAATGATACAAAAAAGTAGCGAATATTTACAATCACCTACTTATAAGATTTTGATGACCTTATAATTTTTCAATGAAAATTTTTTAATCATATTTTTATACGACAAAATCACTATTTTGTTGTTTGGAAACGAATTGATATACCAAAGCATCGCTCTTAAAATAAAAACTCTCGCAAGGGAACTTAATCCCCGCGAGAGAACAAACACTATGAAAAATCATTCAATTTTAATACACACCGGGGAAATTGACGAGATGAAATAAACTACTTTAAAATACACCTCTTCTAAGCCAACAAATTTATAGAAAATAAAACGAGAACTAAGATGTAGATTGTTGTTTTCTATGTAATTCGGTAAAGCTATTTTGTCACTTCAGTTTGTCAATCATAAAGCAAAGGTAAAATAGTTTTTGTATTTAAAATGTTTTTTTTTATTCTTTTTTTTTATTTTAGCGAAAAATCGCTCAATAGGTTGACAGAATACATAGCGTATTTTTATCAATTGCCGCTAAAAAGTTTTATAACTTGCGGTTTATTGCTGCCGATTGTTGCTTGCAAAAAATAAATCCCTTGCGCTAATCCGGACACATTCATGTTGTAAATCAAGTTGTTGTATGTATTGGGCAAAGTTGTTTCAGATATTGTTCTGCCTAAATCGTCGTATAACCTTAATAAAACACTTTCAGTCACATTGTCATTAAAAACAACCGTCACATTATTAGAAAAAACGGTTGGAAAAACTTTATTAATTACCAATGTCGCATTTTTTGTTCTGTTTACTGCAAATATCGGCGATACGATTGTGTCAGTGTAATTTGTTGATGGATCGGCACTGTAAGATTTTATTCTGAAATAATAAACATCAAGCGGTGTGCCGTCAACGCGAAAGGTATAATTATGTAAATCGGCGGAAGTATAACCTTGCGGTTTGAGTGTGCCGACTTTTCTAAAAGTTTGTGCATTTTCGGATATTTCAATATCAAATGATTGCGCAAAATATTCGGGTTGCGTGCTGAACGATATATCAATCGAAGTTTGTGTATTCGTAAACACACCGGATATGCTGACAAAAGCTGTTCTTAACGCACCTTCGTATTTTGAAATTTCTACGTCGTCAATTGCAATACCCGTACTTGGTAAAAAATCGGTAGAACGAAACATAAAGCGGAAAGCGACATTAGCATTGCCGGAGAGTTGACTGATATTTATTTGAAAGCGCGTCCAATCATCAATAGTACCGGAAAAATAAGATTCATTGTTAGTAAAAGATCCGACAACGCCTTTGTTTGTGTAATCGTACCATTGCGGATCATTTGATGAGCCAAGCACTTGCCACGTTAAACCTTTATCGAGCGAATACTGAACTTGCATACCGTCGTAACCTTTTTGAATATCGTAAACCGCCCAAAAACTGAATTGATAAATCCCTTTTTTAGATAAATCGAACATGGGCAGATATAAATACGCTTCCGTATTTTTTTGATACATTTGTTCATTCAGTCCAAGTACATACGCGTTGTTCCCGGAATGTGTGCCGGCTTTTCCGGCAATAACCGATTTTCCTTTTTGAAATTTTGAACCTGATACGCTGTATGCACCGAAATGCGAATCATCGCTTTCAAAATCGCCGGCATAATTTGGTACACCTTTTTTATAGGGAGTTGGAAGTTGCGGCAAAACTTTTATCGTATCTTTTTTTATTAAAGCCGAGTCATTATTAATATTCAAAGACACAATGTACGTGCCGACTTGATTGTAAGCATGAAAAGTATTTTCTAAAGTATCCGTCGCACCGTCGCCGAAACGCCACAAATAATTGTCAGCACCTGCCGAAGCATCACCGTAAAAAGGTGTATTGGCAGTGACGTATGTTACATGATTGACAACAGAATTAGCTTTTGTCGGGGAAAAAGCAGAAGTCGTCCACAAACCGCGCCCGAAAGTTGCCGCTAAAATTGTTTTATCGGATTTTCTCCACCGCAACATATCCGTGCGTACCAACGGCGTGCCGCGTGTAGGTGCCGGCGGAAACCAAATTGTGCGCGAACTATCGAGCGATTGTGATAACCAAACGCCTGTTTCTGTAGCAATCACCGCTTGTTTGCCGGAGGTCGGACTAAAAATGCCGTAACGAACAGGCATATCCGGTAAATTGCCGGTGATATTTATCCATGTCGCGCCGCCATCTTTTGATTCCCAAACGTGCGGATTGCCGTAACTCGAAACAGTGGCTAAAATATGTGATGAGTCGGCGCGTTCCACATCTACATTCGATACATAAGCACCGAAATTGTGTACGAGATTTAAAGGAGCCGTCAAAACTTTATTGGCACTATCAATTCGCACAACTTGCCCGTTTGATGTGGAAACGTAAACGCGATTCGCAACGCTTTCATCATTAAAAACGTGTGTGATATTATTCCCCGAACCGGAATTGAAATTGAAACCGGCAACATCAATAATGCCGGTGATATTTTTAATAATATCCCAACGCCATAAATCGCCGTTTTTTGTTTGCGCGTAAAGTATTTTTGTTCTTGCGTCGTAATCCGACGGTGTCAAAAATTTTCCGTTTGAATTGGCACCATTACCAAAACTTTTTCCGCCATCTTTCGACAAAAACCATGCGCCGTAATACAATGAACCCAACTGATATTTCGGGTCGAGTTGATCAATAAAACATAAAAAACCGTCACCACCTATTACTTCGTTACCCGACGCTAAACCTGGTGCATTTATTTGTATAGTTCCGTTGTCTTGAAATCCGGCAAGATAATAATTTATGCCTTCGCCCGGATGAATCGCACAAGCATATGCTTGAGTAGTGACATATAAATTGTTTCTGTCGGAATAAACAGGTGTGCCGGAAGCATTGTCCGCACGAAAAATACCGCCATCTGTTCCGGTGTACATCACATTCGGATTATTCGGTTCAAAAATCGCGGCGTGTTGATCAGCATGAGCATATTGTTTATTAGTACAACCCGGCCAATAAGTTGTTTGCGTCCAATTCCCCCCACCGTTTCTTGAAATAAATTGATCTACACCACCAACGTAAACTAAATTCGGGTCTGTCGGAGAAATCGCTAATGTTAAATCATAAAATGCTTGTCCGCGTGTAAAATCTTTTGTCACCGGTTTACTTCCACATCCATCTACCCACGCAGGACTTGATTTTTGAGACCAACTATCTCCGCCGTCGTCTGAACGATAAATTAAACTGTCTATGCCGTTGTGATTACCTGTAATATAAATAATTTTCGGATCGCTAGGTGCAACCGCTAATTCCGTGCGCAGCCATCCCGAAGGGTAACCGTTGCCGGCATTATTTAAATCTTTCCATGTACCTTGATCGCCGCCTTGAGTAGATTTATAAGTCGAGTTGGTACTGCACGTATAAATAATGCCGCCGGCAAAAGCTTGAATGCGATAAAATTTTGGTGAAGTATCACCGTAAGAACCACCGCTGCCTAAAACTTTTTGCCAACTGTTTCCGAAATCTTTACTTTTATAAATGCCGGAAAAAGTTGCGGCAAAAACATAACTGCTATCCGGCGAAACGGCGATTGATGATATCGTCGAAAATAATGTATTATTTGTTGAAGATAATTGTTGCCAAGTGTTACCTCTGTCCATGGATTTGAAAATACCGCTGCCGGCTACATCGCCGCCGTCGCCATCGCCGGTACCGGCATACATTATTTTTGGATTGCGCGGGTCTTGTGCTAACGCACCGATGGATAAATTTGACATCCAATCATTTATGCGCGACCATTTTGAATTAACATCTTTAATGTTCGTGTTTTTAAAAATGCCACCCGTAGAACCGCCAACGAACAAAGTATTTCTGGAAGCATCGTTTAAATCAATCAGAATTGCACGTGTTCTGCCGCCAAAATTTCCGGGTCCGCGTTCTAACCAACGCGCTTTTGATAAATCGGTTGTGCGAAAATTTGAAGTGTTTTCAATTTTATTATTGTCTCCGAAAAATTGTTTTTGAATTTTTAAAGTTTGTTCGAGTGCTTTAGTCCTACCGTCAATCGGCACAACGCCGGTCAACGGATTTTTTGTACGTTCAAATTCTAATTTAATCGCTTCTTCGATTCCAATTTGTTTCGGGATTTCTTTTTCAGTGAGTGGTTGAAGTTTGACGATTGACTGTTCTTGTGTTGTATATTTTTTTTCGTTTAAAATTATTTTTTTAAAATTTTTTTCCCGGGAAATTATTTTAGAATTTTTTTTTAAATTAGTTTTTTCAAATTTTTTTTCTTGAATCTTTTTTGAAAAAATATTTTCAAATCTTTTTTCAAAATTATTTTTTCCTTGCAACACTGCGAGGGTTTCATTTTTTTTTATAAAAAAATTATTTTGATTTAAAAAAAACAATGCGGCTAAAAATAAAACGCAGAGCGTCGCGGAGTATAATTTTTTGTTCATAAGAAATTGTCCGAAGCAAAGTAAAACTTGAAATTTATTCAACGAAAAAGAGTTATAATAGTTCCTACAAAATTAACACTTAGATTTGAATTAAGCGTAAAAGGATTGTAATTTTTATTTACACAAATAGAATTAAACGATAAAAAATTTTAAACAAATAGTGTTTCTAAAAACTTAACATTGAAAGTGCAAATTATGTTTTTTCTTTGCAGTATCAAATTTTTAGTATTAAGTAATTGTTAATTTTTAAATTTTTAAATTATGACTACATCTAGTAATGTACTTGAGTCAACAGAAGCAGTGCAACAAATCTTAGACAAAATTAAAACTGCTCGCAAGGCTGCTAAAAAAAAACGCAGGAAAACTAAAAACAAGTTCGGTAAAGCTAAACATCAAGATGCCCATCAGTCAGAATTACACGTTTTGGATTTAAAACATCAAAAAGCAAAGCATCAACACAAAGCCTTGAAAGCGGCGTATAAAATTGCAAAATATCGTTTGAAAAATGTCGATAAATCTGCCGATACA
>JAYTNA010000255.1:0-1893 GCA_043748865.1 Saprospiraceae bacterium | reverse complement strand
AAATTTTAAAATTGTTGGAAATAAAACGCTACGGCGATGCCGTGTCGCGTATTTCCGATTTTATTGCTCGATTCCGACAAATTACCGTGTTCGTTGACTCGGAAATTGTGGCTTTGCAACTTGAAATGCACGCGCTTGAATTGGACATCAGCAATCTCGAAAATGAAAAATCGGAAATTGAAAAAACTATACAAGATTTTGAAATTCAATACAATCGCGCTTTAGGGCAACTGTTGATAGAAATTTTGGAATTGCGCCGAAAAATTGCGGCGGTTCGTTTTGCTAAGAATCCTGAAGATGCCGAAGCGCAAGAAAAACAAAAGGAAACAGAAAACGATTATAAAGAATACCATAAAAACTATGAAGAAACGCAAAAAAAACCGCTCGATACTTTAACCATAGATGAAAAACAAATTTTGAAAAACAGATTCAGAGAAGCCACTAAATTTTGCCATCCGGATGTGGTGGCGGAACCGTTTAAAGAAAAAGCGGAAACTTTATTCATAGAATTGAAAAAAGCTTACGACGAAAATAATTTGAAAAAGGTGACGGATGTATTGGATTACCTCAAACACGGGAAACCTTATGCTGCCGAACACGTTACGATAAACGAAAAAAGACATTTGCGCACCGTCATTGACAGATTGCGCGCGCGCAGAACCGACATACTTGAAGCACTGCAAAGTTTGCGATTGCATGAAACGTTTAGTACTATTAAAAACATACCAGATTGGAATATTTATTTTGATAACCAAAAAGTCGCGCTCGCCGTTCGGCTTGAAAAACTAAAAGCAGAATGGATAAAAATAAACAATTAATAGCCGTTGAAAGTACGCAGGCTTTAGCGCGTGTGGGTGTGCAGTTTGGTTTGGCAAATAAAGTTTTAGAAGAGAAAGACGCTGAAAATAAGTTTAGTTTTGAACCTGAAATGGTTTTTGTTGAAGGCGGTACTTTTCAAATGGGTAGTGATGATTATGATGTTTATGTTGATAATGATTGTGATGATGAAAATCCTGTTCATATTGTTAAAGTAGATTCGTTTTATATTGGAAAATATCAAGTAACCCAAAAACAATGGCAAGAAGTAATGAGAAATAACCCATCAGATTTCAAAGGCGATGATTTACCTGTTGAATCTATTTCTTGGAATGATACTCAAGACTTTTTAAAAAAATTGAATCAAAAAACCGGTAAAAACTACCGTTTGCCAACAGAAGCGGAATGGGAATTTGCGGCGCGAGGTGGTACTAAATCTAAAAATTTTATATATAGTGGTTCGAATGATATTGATGAAATTGCTTGGTATGTAGAAAATTCAGGAATGGAAAATCATCCTGTTGGAAAAAAACAACCCAATGAATTGTACATTTACGATATGACAGGTAATGTTTGTGAATGGTGCAATGATTGGTACGATGAAAATTATTACAAAAACAGTCCCTCATCCAATCCGCGAGGTGCTATTTTGGGGTCTACTCGCGTTTTCCGAGGTGGCTGCGCTTATAACCCTTCGCGGTACTGTCGTGTTTCGAAGCGTTATAATACATCGCCCATATATAGTACAGAGACTAATGGTTTTCGTGTGGCGTTCACCCCTCAGTGAGACGGTTTGTTTACTCGCATACAAGTCGAATTAATCTTATTTTATTTAAAATTAGAAATTTACAAGACAGGATTCAACAAAATATTTTAAAAAAAATGAAAAAAAATTGGATAAAATTTAAAAATTGGATTTTTGATAATCCTACAAATTTTTTTTTAGTTGTTTTTGTAGTTTTTACACCAGTTCTTCTTATTCTTGACTTTAAATCTCAATTTTTAATAACAGGAAGCACTCAACAAATATATCAAGATTGGAGAAACGTTCTTACTGAACTACATGGTTTGTGAGTT
>JAYTNA010000254.1:0-1493 GCA_043748865.1 Saprospiraceae bacterium | reverse complement strand
GCTCTTGATTACCCGTAAGTTCTTTGATATAATTGTAATATGTTACTTTTTCATGACGAGGGCTACCTTTTTGATAATTATCCATTGTTGCCAACCTCTCCACATGATTTTAACACCTGGCGATTTGTTCTTTTGCATTTGAAATCCGCCTAATTGAGCAATCAGTTTGAAAAAGTCATCCACCGTCGGATTTACTTTATCAATGTCATGCTTCTTGTACGTACCGTTCAAATACGATGCTGCAAGTTTGTAGTCTTGGGAGGTTATATTCAAATCCGGAACTTGCTCAACCGGTTTTTGCGCGTATTCTTGTCTCGCATATCTTAAATTTTGTACTTGTAAAGATACTATCGAGTAAGTGGCAATCGCGTTTCCCAAGCCTTGTGCAGTCTCCAATTGTAACTCTTCTATTTTTGCACCTTGCTTTAAAACGAAATGAAAGATTTCAATAAGCCATCTTTGCTTGTAATAATCCGTGATTTGTACGGCATCTTCGACGCTTTTGACGGGTAAAGAAGTGTATAACACCCATTCTATCGGTTCGGCGACATCTTCGGGCGGATCAATTTCTTTGGCATAAACAATTGTCACTTCAATCGGCAGACAAGGTATTATGTCGGTACTTTTTCTGAAAGGCGGGTGAAGCGTTATGCGTTGATACGATAAACCGATACGCGCAACTCGTTTGCCGGCCGCGTTATTATTGTCTCTTGCGCTCGCGAGTACTTTTACTTCATAAATATGAGTAACGGTTTGCTTTTGCATAAGTTCTTTGACGTGAACATTTGTCAAGTGCTCTTTGCGGTCGCCTCGACCGCGTATAATATAATGTACATTTGATGTTCGACGCGCCTGTAACAATTCATGAATATCGCCTTCACGGTCCGTGATATCTATAACGGTTGTAGCGGGAAACTGCTCGAAGGCATCTTGCAAATCCTCGAATTGTTCATACCAACGATAAGAGGCTTTATCTTCGAATGAGCGTTGCTTACGCTTTTCTTTGAGTTTGCCGACTTCTTCGCGTGAATAATTCCAAAGTTTTTGATCAAATATCCCCAAACCGATGCCTTGGGGATTAAAAATAAGGTGATTATGCAAGTAAAAGCCTTTGACGGTCTCATAACGCATATATCCTAATTCGGCATCGCTTCGATTGCCGGTGTAGGTTAATTCCGTCGTATCTTGTATCGCTAAAATGACAGAGGGCTTGTCGGAAGCTATCCGACTAATCATACGTGCGCGTTCTGCCGATACTAACATGTCGTATTTAATAGTTGGATGGTTTAAAAAATTGTACGCAGCTTTAACTTGGGAACGGTCGGTGAAACTTTGCGGAATACTCTTGCCGAAATTATCGAAAAGAGTACCGGCAAGTAAGCCGAAGCGACGCGCTAACCGAATATCCGATAATATTGTATGCTCGAATAGTTGTTCAAAATACGAAGTTTTCATATTGCAAATATATTAAAGAACTTACGGGTAATCAAGAG
>JAYTNA010000253.1:0-5586 GCA_043748865.1 Saprospiraceae bacterium | reverse complement strand
TTTTTTCACTAATAAGTAATAAAAAAAAACGGCTGCTACTCGGATAAGAATAGCAGCCATTAAACCATAAATAACATAAGGACACATCTAATATTTATCTTTTTTAATGGGGTTTGAAAAGAAAATTAATAATTCTAAAATTTTAATTTTTCACTATCGAATTATTGTACTGCAAAGGTGTGTTCATTTTGAAGAATAACTATTACACAATATTTTAAAATCGTTATATAATTCACACTTCGATTATTTTTTTTTCTTTTTTTACGTTTGCTCTCGGAATTTCCGTTTCTGCCTCTATCGTTTCTTTTATGGCTTCTTTAGTTTCTTTTATGGCTTCTTTAATTTCTTCTTTTTTCGTTTCTCCTTCTTTGGCTTCTTCCGCTAATTCTGCATATTCTTTTGAAAGTTCTGCATATTCTTTCGACAATTCAGTTATTTCATGTTCCGTTTTTTCTTCTATATTAATAATAGCATTGCTCGCGGAAGCATTAGATGCAATAAGTTCGTTTAATTTTAAATGCAAAGCAGCAGAAAAATGATTGGATGATTTTTGAATTAGAAATAAACTTAAAAAGGTTACACTCAAAATGACATCACCGACACTAGAATGAATATCTTGTGTGTAAAACTTTCTATTGGTCAGAAAAAATATGACGCCACACACAGCAACAATAAATGTAATTGAGTTGCCGAGTAGAGAAATAGCAACAAAAGTCATTTTTTCAAAAATTGTTTCGGTGTGTCTATATATGTTTTTCATGATTTCTTGTTCATTAACGCTTCCTGTTTAACAAGCGCGGAAGAGAGAACATAAAGTTATACCGGGTAATCTCCCGACAAAATGATTCTTTGAAACTCTATGGTTTAAGCTTGACTTTGCTTTTTATTTTTTGTTGAATATAGTCATCGTTAATTCATGTCGCAAAGGTATTTGCGGTTTAACCGAATTTGTTATACAATTTTCTGAATAATTTATATAATTCACACTTGATGATTTGATAAATCCTGCGCAAATGCCGGCGATTTGGAAAATTTTAATTATTTTTGTGTTGATATGAATCAACATTGCTTTAAAATATGTGCAATCGTTTTATTTTTTTTGTTGCCTTTGAGTACAACAAAAAGTGATTGCGGTATTGGTGGACGTGCTTCGAAAAATTATTCCTTTATTCATTCCGATATTATTCCTTATTCATCGGATTACACACCATATTTAATCGGTTATGGCATTATAGATAATTATTTATCGTTGAAACGCGGCGGCGAAAAAATAGGCGACGATGAAAACGTGAATGAATGGCGCGGACGTTTATGTGATATTGCAAAACCTGAAGATGTGGCTTTTGTCATTTATAAATCTACTTTAGATGAATTAGCAGATTTACGCAGTGCCATCACTTCAAAAGATAAAGAGGTATTTTATTTATTGCGCGATAATTCTTTTGCATCAACCCTAAAAAATAACAGTTGTATCGAAACCGTTGATTATTTAATTTATGCTAAACAATGTGAAAAGTATTGTCTTGCAAGTCGGTTAGTCGGTTGGTCGGATAGTCGGATAGTCAACAATCAACCAAAAGCTATTGGTAATTCTACAAACTCAAAAATTAAACAAGCAAAGACCAACCGACCAGCCGACCAACCGACCAACCGACTTGATCCCGACCAAGCAGAAATGGTGCGTTTGATTAATTACGGACGACAATCATTCAGAACTTGCAACGCACCATTTTTGAAATTACGTTATGCGTATCAAATGATTCGTTTAGCACATTATTTGAAAGATTATGAAACTGTTTTAGAATTATACAACGAGTTGACACCCAAATTAATTAAAGTCAACAGCATAATTAATTATTGGATTTTGTCGCACAAAGCCGGTGCTTTAAAATCATTAGGTCACAGAGCAGAAGCAGCACATTTATTTGCAGTTGTTTTTCATTATTGTAAATCCAAGCGGCAACAAGCGTTTATCAGTTTTGATTTGCGTACGGAACAAGAATGGCAAGATTGTTCTAAATTATGTCGCGATAATAAAGAACGTGCCGCTTTATATGCCATTCGTGCCGGCAGCGACAAAGCACACGCACTCGAAGACATGAAATCGTTATACGCACTCGACCCGAAGAGTGATTTTTTGGATATGCTTTTGATACGCGAAACGCTGCGTTTAGAAAAAGTTTTATTGGGTTACGATTTTCGAAGACAACGCTACCCTACCGAAACCATAAATGCTTCTTTAAATTACCTCAACCGTTTTTTGCAATTTGTACATCAAGTAGCGGAAGAACGCAAGACGGATTTGCCTGCATTGTGGAAAACGACTGAAGGTTATTTATATATTCTCGCCGGCGATAGGGAGCAAGGCGTAAAGGTATTGAATCTAGCACAAAATCGAACAAAAGATGTAGCGCTCTTACAACAAATTGATGCGTTCAAAACAATGGCGGAAATTGGTGAAGTGCAAAATACCGACGATTCAATCGTTCATGATTTACATAATTACAGGATGACGATACCTTTTAAAAATAATCCGCAAGTATTTATAAATTATTTTTATGAAAGAGTTGGTTATTTATATCGCCGAAAAAAAGAAACAGGTGCGGCATTTTTAAGCGAATTTACTTTGCGCGATTTGCAACTCAATCCGCAAGAAGAAATTATTGACAGTGTGCTGTCTTTGTCCATCAAATTAAATAAAACAAATTTTGAACACACATTAACAATTAAAAACGATACGGGTTCTATTACGAGTGACATTTGGGATATAAAAGGACGCTTGCATCTCAGCCGTTTTCATTTTGATGCGGCAGAAGAAGCATTTTCGCATATTCCTATGAGAGAACGGGACACAAGCGAAAGATTTTTACCTTTCACTGAAAAAATAAAAGATTGTATCAATTGTCCGGTGACTGAAGGCGGTTTTACTCGCTACGAATTTGCACAGAAAATGAATGATTTGGAACGTACCGTAAAATTCGGCGGCATTGCCAATGCTGCGGAAATTTATTTTCAATTAGGTCTCGGTTACTACAACATGAGTTTTTTCGGCAACGGTAGCGGTCTCGTTGATTTTAAAAGGAACGGTTCTACATGGAAATATTTGAATACCGGAAAAAATATTTTTCAAGAAAAAAATCGTCCCTATGGCAATTTTGAAATGCTGAATATGAGTATGGCATTGAATGCCTTTGAGCAAGCGCGTTTATTGGCGCACAACAAAACGCCAAACTTTGCTGCGCAATGCGCTTTTTGGTGCGCCAAATGTGATCAAAATTTATTTTACATGAGTGCCGACAATCACTACACGATTGGTTCAAAATTAATTCCGGACTTACCGCCCCAATATCGCCGTTATTTTAAACTGCTGCGCGAAAATTATTATTCGTCAGCTTATTTTCAAAAAGCGCGTACCGAGTGTCGGTACTTTGATATGTATGTGCGTCATTAAAGTTCCAGATTCGGTTCAAATTTTTTGCCTTTATAAAACTCGTTGATAATTTTAACGACTTCTTCCGGATCATCCGTGATTGGCAATAAATTCATGTCTTCCGCATTAATATAATGTTCTTCTGCGAGCATCATTTTTTGAATCCATTCAAGCATACCTGCCCAATAATCTTTTCCGACAAGTATAACCGGTACACGCTTAATTTTTTTAGTTTGAATGAGGGTCAGCACTTCAAACAATTCGTCGAGTGTACCGAAACCGCCCGGCATTACGACAAATGCTTGGGCGTATTTGACAAACATCACTTTGCGAATAAAAAAGAAACGGTAAGATAAATTTTTATCCATATCAATGTACGGATTGTAAGTTTGCTCGAACGGCAAATCAATATTTAAACCAATAGAAATGCCTGCATTTTCTTTCGCGCCTTTGTTGCCGGCTTCCATCATACCCGGTCCACCGCCGGTGATGACACCGTAACCTTCATCGGTCATGCGTTTAGCAATTTTTACCGCTTTTTCATAATCGGCGTGACCCGGTTTTGTGCGTGCCGAACCGAAAATAGAAATACACGGACCGACTTTATTCAAAATTTCAAAGCCATCTACAAATTCCGACATGACTTTAAAAAGCGTCCAAGCATTTTCGCCTTTTAAATTACTCCACTCTTTGTGTTTTTTAGTTTTGTGTTGAGACATTTTTTAAGTTGGTTGGTTCGTTAGTTGGTTAGTCAATTAGTCAGTTTTCTAAAAATTTAGATTAACTGACTAGCTTACTAACCAATCAAACTACATTTTTTCAATCGTTTTTAATAAAGCTGCCGCTTCATTCTCATCTAATTTTGAGCCAATATGATGTGCTTTGCAAATTTTTTCTAAATCATTAATTTTTTCCGACGGCACCAAACCCATCAAAGCATTTTTTTCTAACTTTATTTTTTTGAAAAGGTGATTATCTTTTTTTATGTAGTACGTCGTCACTGTCTCAAAATAATCGTAAGGTTTGCCTGATGTTGCTACGCCTCTGTCTTGAAAATCGGCACGACGAAATTGTTTTTGAACCAATTTCACTAAAGTAAATTTATTGCTTTCGGAAATGATTTGAACTAAAAGATTACCGAATGCTTTTTCATATACTCTGAAACGCTTAAAAATTAAAGTTCTGCCGCTCTCATCTCTCAATTTCACGCCGAGAAATTTGCTGTTATTCAAGGCGCGTTCCGGTTTATTCGGCGTTTTGAAGCGCACTTCATCTGCAATCGCATCAATATTCATCAAAACTTCTTGATCAGTTGTTGTACTGTCATTGATGATGACTTTACCCGGCAAATAATTATCCAATAGCAACGAAGAACCTTGTACGCCTTCATATTTGGGATCTAAAGTAACATTTCTTTCATTGAAAACATCGCCAATCAGCCAAGTTTTTTCTTGACTCGTGAGTTCTGTTTTGTTGTCAGCTAAGTCTTGGGCTTTTAAAACTGAACAGTATATCAAAAGTGCAAATAAAAATGATAATTTTTTCATGATAAAGAATTTGTAGTCGGTTAGTCATTTAGTCGGTTAGTCGGTTAGTCGCGAAATTTTGACTAACCGACTAACCGACTAAATGACTAACCGAATATTAAATAATTTCATAAGAAGAAGTAATCTTCGCCGCTTTTTCCAACATTACTGAAGCCGAACAGTATTTTTCTTTTGAAAGTTGAATAGCATGTTCTACTTTCTCCGGTTTTAAATTGCCTTTGAACGTGTAATGCAAATGAATTGCGGTGTAAGGTGCGGGAACGGCATCAACTTCACGTTCACCGGTCACAGTAATTTTTAAATCTTCGACAGGTTGACGCGCTTTTTTTAAAATACTTATTACATCAATTGCCGTGCAGCCGCCAAGGCCCATGAGCAATAATTCCATGGGACGCGCACCCAAATTTGTACCGCCGATAGCAGCAGAAGTATCTATGTGAACTTCAATTTTATCACTGTTTTGTGCAACAAAATGAAACGGTTCGCCGACGCGCTTTATTTCTATTGTTGTTGTGTTTTTCATAAAAATTAGTCGGTTAGTCAGTTAGTCGGTTAGTCAGTTAGTCGGTTGTCAATCAAGAAATTTGACTAACCGACTAACTGACTAAC
>JAYTNA010000252.1:0-10020 GCA_043748865.1 Saprospiraceae bacterium | reverse complement strand
GCACAAACGCTCGCAAAAATCTTTAAACTTTTTGCGAGCGTTTGTGCTTTTTAAATAGGAAGATTATGGACGAGCGTTCGATTTTTTGCATTTTTTCTCACAGCTTTTACTTCATTTGTAATTTCTTCCATCGTCATTTTAGAAAGCCCGCATTTTTCTGCAAGTTCTATACACTTGTTCAAATTTTGGCGCGTCAATTCTTTGCTCACAATGTCAAGAAAATCCGTAAAACTTAAAGCATCATTTTTTAAACCGAATTTATTAAATTCAATATCGGATATTGAAACGTTTGTGGTTCGCATATTTTTAATTTTTAAACAAATTTAATGCACCTTTTTTGTACAAATATACAACGTTTTTTATTTTTTTCGAGTGATTTTCTATGCAAGTCGCGGTTCTTATTTTTTTAATTTTCATGCTATTAGTTTTTACTTTTTTGTTGAAAAGATTTTTTGGTTGAGGAACGGGAGCATTTATGTTTTCATTTTTATTTTTGAAAATTTTTTAGAAAAAAAATAAAAAATTTTTCACGTTGAATTTTTTTTTGAAATTGTTTTGAAAAATTTTTTGCGTGAAAATTTTTTTTGAAAAAATCTTGAAAAGAATTTTTTTAAAAGTTTTTCTCTTGCAGTTTTTTAAATAAAAAAAGCGATGCCGAGTGTGGTTGAGAACCGAAACCTGCAACGCTTTTATTTTTTATTCAAATTATATTATAGAAAAGCAGAGAACGGGTTATCTTTTAAATTCTCCGGTTTCATCTACAACTAAAAGTATTTTGCCATTAGTAAATCTAAAGAAATGTGCAAATATTTTTTCCCTTACTTCATCAGTATACCACTCACCGTCAAAACGTGAAGGGATTAAATTTTTATTTGTAAAGAAATACATATGGACTGCATCATCATTAAAATGCTTTTTGGAATAATAATTCATTATTTCAGAAGCAACGCCGGTAGTATCTTTAGGTAATTTCAAATAAACTCCATAAAAATATGTTCTTTGGTTTTCAAATCCTTCTTTATCGTACGGTTTTACTTTGTATGATGTGACTTCTTCAAAAAATATTTTATTTTTTGCTTGTGGTAATACTATGGGAGTGAAGGTTGAACTTTCTTTTGTTAAAACAGAAGTATTTTCAACATCATTATTTTTATGATTTTCTTTATTTTCAATATACAAAAACAAAAGGATTCCAAGCATTAATTTTAGGGCAAACTTTCTCACATCAGCATCCTTGAACATTGATTCGATTATCTCTTGACTTGTAAATTCAGTATTCTCCAAATTCGATTCTAATAAAACATGATTAGCAACTAGTTTATTTTTTTGCCTAATGTAAAAAACAATAAATGTAATAGCAACCGAAACTAATCCAACTACATTAATATCAGACACAGTCATTAAAAAAACAGAAAAATAATAGAAACTATTATCCTCCAAAATATATTCCATTTATACTCATTCCATGCATATGTTATTAATAAACCCAAAAAAATTGTTATAAATATTCCCATGTCATTTTCTTAAATTTAAATTTTTTATTTAATTTAAACTAATATTTATCGTGCGAATAGACGAAATTTATTTATTATTTTTTTATTTAATAAATATAAAATAAAAAAAATCTCTACTCAAGCATGACGTTTATATAATTACAACTAAAAAATAAAACGCGATAACTCATTGAGGTATCGCGTTTTATTTTTGACGGCAGTTAATTTTAAATTATATACGGTTTGGGGGCGGAAAAATTAAAATTACAGTTTAAAAACTTACCAATAAATTTTGTTCAGGCATCGCATCATAAGTTCTACCGTTCAAGATTCTGCCATTGGCTTTTTTATTTCGTCCACCCCATTGTTTAAAGAAGAAAGCTACATCGGCTGAATCACATTGTTCTTGAATGTCTAATACCCATTTAGCGTCCATCGGTCTTGATTTGTTTCCACTTTCTCCGCCAACAATTACCCAGTCCATTTTTTTTAATTTTAAATTTTTCAAAGGACCAATCAATGGTTCTAACGATAGAAATTTAATTTTTGCATCCGTTTGTCTTAAAAAATCAATTCGATTACTTACTTTATCATTTTCAACTGACACACCCATCCAAATATTAAACGACCATTTTAATTCTTTATGGACTTCAAAAAGCCTATCTGCTCTTTTTGTTAATATTTGAAAAACGTGTTGCGGATTGTCGTTCATAACTGCAAAAACTTCTTTAATAAAAGACAATGGAATATCTTTATGAAAGAGATCACTCATTGAATTAACAAAAATTACTTTAGGATTTTTCCAAGTGTACGGAATTTTTAAAGATTCACTATGAGTTCTAACTTCAAAATTATCTTTGTATTTTTCAATCCCCATTGCCTGAAGTCTTTTAGACATGATTTCAGCATAACAGAATTTACATCCTGCCGAAATTTTAGTACAACCCGTTGTAGGGTTCCATGTCATTTCTGTCCACTCTATGCTTGATTGTGCCATGTTAATTGTTATATTTTTTTACGATATCGCTGCCTATTTTTTCTGCATTTTTATTATTAGAAGTCAAGAATAAATGATACATTATTGAATTAGTTGAATTTCTCAATTCGTAAGGTTTAGAAACAAATTCAAAAACTTCTTTCAGTCTCGACCGATAGAGTTTTGCTGACTTTTCAACTGCATTCTTTTCTTTCTCTATAAATGTAATATCTTCAAAAAGTGTTGCAGTTTTCTTATAAAAACGTTTTTCAATTTCTTCTCGTGTCAATCCTAAAAAAAGTTCGAGTTTTTCTAACTAAGCATCTGAAATTTCTCCATCTTTTTTCAGCAGCCTATTAACTCCTAATCCTGTGGGAACTAATATCCACATATCAATCGGAAGCCCTCTGAGGTTTTCTATCGAACGCCATTCAACTTGCATTCCGCAAGGGTCAATATATGCAAGTGTCCTTATTTTTTTATTTTTTGGATCTCGAAGAAAATTAGAAAGATCAATAATCTTTTTATTACAGTCATCGCAAACAGTATAAATTTTTTTTGTGGGGAAAGCATCCTTTGTATTTTGTTTAAGCAACGCAAAGTTTTTCGGATCTTTTTCAACGAAGTAATAACTATCAAATGATTTTGGTTCAGAAATTTCTATAATTCTTCTTGCTGCTCCCACCGTTATTTCAACATCCACTTTTTTTTCATTAATAATAAAGCCACTTCCGGCAAAACCATCAAAATACATAAGTTCAAAAAATTGACGTTCTTTCATAATTGTTAAATATGCTTTTGCATATTCTACTAAAATTTCTATTTTTATTTTTGTCCAATCACCTCCAAAATTATTCATATTGCTCAGAATTTGTGTTGTAGTATTTTTTTTGTTTTGTCCGATTCGTTCTAATAATTATATCAAATTATTTTTTCAAAATGAAATAAAAAACAATAATAAAAAATAAAAACAAAAATAAAAAATAATTTAACAACTTGTTTTAATTTTGTTTTTTTATTTTAAAATTAAAACAATTCCGGAAAATTTAAAATTTTAAAAATTCAGGTCAATGAATAATGACGAAATTATTTACATCCTCATCGGAGCCGCAATCGGCGGATTAATTGCGTGGTTATTGGCGCAAAGTTTTTTGTTGAAAAGCGGTGCGTACATTTCCAGTACGGTGGTGAAAGAACAATACGTGCTGAAAGATTTAATGAATGATGTGAAAAATCGGTTGGATGCGTTGGGTATCGTGCATCAAAAAAAATTAGATGAATGTACTTCGTTACAAAAAGATATGTCGTCGCTCGAGCAAATAAACGCCAACCTCGAAGATAAACTCGCAACAAATAAAGAAGAACTTGCCGTACTAGAAAAAAAATTCCAAACAGAATTTGAAAATATTGCTAACCGACTTTTAGAAGAAAAAAGTCAACGCTTTTCGCTCCAAAACAAACAACAAATCGGCGATTTACTCGCACCACTCCACGAAAAAATAAAAGATTTTGAACAAAATATTGAACGTAAATACGTAGAAGATTTAAAGGAGCGCGTAACACTGAAAACGGAAATAGAAAATTTGCGCCTACTAAATCAACAATTGAGTCAAGATGCACATAATTTAACTTCGGCATTGCGCAGCGACAATAAAACGCAAGGCGATTGGGGTGAGTTGCGTTTGGAAATTTTGTTGGAAAAAGCGGGTTTGCAAAAAGATGTACATTATCAAACGCAACTTTCTTTTACGGATGAAAACGGACAACAAAAACGTCCGGATTTTATCGTGCAGTTGCCGGGTAATAAACAAATGGTGATTGATTCAAAAGTTTCGCTGTTGCATTTTGAGCGACATTTATCGTCAAGCGATGCGGAAGAAAAAAAACAGTGCTTGCGTTTGCACCTCGACAGTTTAAAAAATCACGTCAAAGGTTTGAATGGAAAAAATTATGCGCACATCGCGCAAATCAACACACTCGATTACGTAATGATGTTTGTGCCGATAGAAACCGCGTTCAGTCTCGCACAACAAGAAGACCCGAAATTTTTTGGCGACGCGCTCGATAAAAACATTTTAATCGTTACGCCGACAACGCTTTTGGCAACGATGCGTACCGTTGCGTTTTTATGGAGTCAAGAAAATCAGAAACGAAACGTTTTAGAAATTGCGAAACAAAGCGGTTTGCTTTACGATAAATTTGTCGGCTTCATCGAAGACCTAAAAGAAATCGGCAGAAGATTAAATATGGCAAACGGTGCTTACGAAGATGCGATGAACAAACTCACCGACGGTAAACGTTTCGGCGATACGCTCATCGGTCGCGCGGAAAAAATTAGAGAATTGGGTGCGAAGAATACAAAAAATTTACCCCAGGAAATGATGTCGGACGATGGACAACGGACAACTGACAACGGACAATAGACGATAGACAATGGACAACAGATAGTGACAAATTATTTTCCATTGTCCGTTGTCTGTTGTCTGTTGTCCAAATTCCCTTATCTTTGTTATCAAAAAATAGCTATCATGAAATTTTCTGATTTAGATTTGAATAAGTCGTATTCTTATGAGGATTATTCAAATTGGGACTTTGAAGAAAGAGTAGAAATTATCAATGGTAGTGTGTCAATTTTACCAACGCCGGTTACAAATCATCAAATAGTATCCGGAAATTTGCTTTTTCTATTCAAAAATTATTTACGTGGAAAAAACTGTCGTGTTTATTCTGCGCCTTTCGATGTCCGATTAGCAAATCTGGCTGCACAAAGAAAAAATGATAAAGACATATCAACCGTTGTTCAACCGGACATTTGTGTTGTGTGCGATATTTCAAAAATAGATAGACGTGGTTTTATCGGTTCGCCGGATTTGATCGTAGAAATTCTTTCAAAAGGAACAGCAGAAAAAGATATAAAAGATAAATTTGAAGTTTATGAAGAGTCGGGCGTTTTAGAATATTGGATTGTAAGTGTTGAAGATTGTGTTGCAACCGTTTTTCGACTTGATAAAAACGGTCGCTATCAAGGCGATCACCGTCCGTACGTGATGGGTGATACAATTCGTGTCGGTATTTTTAATGATTTTGAAATACCGGTTGATGAAATTTTTGAAGGACTTTTGGATTTTAAGAATTAATTGTAAGTGTATAGACAACGGATAACCGATGACAGACAACGGAAAGTAAAAAATATATTTTTCTGTTGTCCGTTGTCTGTCGTCCGTTATCTATAATCTATTTCACTTTCATAAAATCCAAATCTTGAAAGTCAAAACTAAAATCTGTTGATGGGGAAATTGATTTCATTTTAAATCCGTTAGCTTTTCCTTCTTCATCCAAAAAGAAAATAAGAAAAGCATCTGCATCCATACTTCTGTCAGGCCATTTCACGACGAATGTATTACCTTTATAAGAAAATATTTCACCATTCAGTAAAAAAGAGCGTTTCGATTCGAAGCGCAATTTGCCGTTTTTTTGTGCAATCACCACATCGCCAAACCATTTATCATTAAAAGTGCCGGTGAAAGCCAAAGTATCCAAGCGCGTCGTATTTTGTTTTTGTGCTTCGTCAATTTTTTTCTCGACATTTTTCTTAATGTCATTTGCTTCGGCTTCAAATTTTAATCTTCTGTCGTTATTTTCTTTTACTCTATCCTGTCCTTTCACGCCCAAATAACTATCTTTTATGGTGGAAGTGATCGCATTAAAAGCAGCACCCGATTGTTGATTCGTAAAAACGATGATGCCTAATTTTATATCCGGAATGAGTGTGACTTGCGTAACAATACCGGCTAACCCTCCTGTATGTGTCGCTTGCTTATAACCTTTCACATCACTCAAAAACCAACCGAGACCGTAACTCGCATAATGCGTATTATAAACGTTTTTACCTTTGTAAGGAATAATTGTTTGCGGTGTCCAAAATTCGGATTGTACATCTTCACTGATTATTTTTTGAGATAAATTGTCGCCGTATTTTCCGCCATTCATCTGCATAATTATCCATTTACTCATGTCAACAACATTGCTGTAAATACCGCCGGCAGCATTTACTGTTTCATTCCAATCGCGACGAATCACTTGAACTTTTCCGTTAACCGGCGCGTGCGGGTCAATCACATTCGATTTATTTTTCAAAAGTTTAAAAGACGGCGCAGTCTGCGTCATTTGCAACGGCGTTAAAATTCTTTTTTGAATAAATTCTTCCCACAACATACCTGAAGCACGCGCAACGACTTCACCGGCAACCATATACAATAAATTGTCGTAATCGTATTTTGTTCTGAAACTCGACACCGGTTTTAAAAACTGCAAATTATGAATAATATCTTTTTTTGAAAAATTACTTGAATCGGGCCAAAACATTAAATCGCCCGCACCCAAACCCAATCCGCTCCTGTGCGTCAATAAATCTCTGATGGTAAAAGATTCCGTCACATAAGGATCATACATTTTAAACTCCGGAATAAAATCGCGCACCTTACTGTCGTAAGTGAGTTTGCCTTCATCTTGCAAAATGCCCAACGCCGCCGCCGTAAACGCTTTACTATTTGAAGCGATACCGAATAAAGTATTTTCCGTCACGCGTTCTTTTGTTTTTAACGAGCGCATACCGTAACCTTTGGCGTGAACAATTTGTCCGTCTTTTACAACGGCGACTGCAATGCCCGGCACATCAAAAGTTTTTAAAGTCAATTCAACTACACTGTCAATTTGAGCGGAGGTAATGACTTGTTGCACTTGAGCAAAAACCGGCAATTGAGCTGCTACAATTAAACACGCTATAAAATTTTTTTTGATTTGCATTTTTGATTTGTTTTTGTTTGCACTACATTATACACCCACGAGTAAATCGGTAGGGATACGCAATTATTTGTGCAGTTTTCTGATTTGCACCAATGACAATTCTCTTTTACCGTTAAAAATTTCAGACACACGGTTTGACCCTAAAATTTTCGCTAAATCTTTCCGACTTAAATTCAACTGCTCTAAAGTTTGTTCGATTACTTGAACGACTGTAAGATCTGTTTTATTAAATTGAAAATGTTTTGCTTCATACGCTTGTATTAAAGTTGTTAAGGCATCGAGATGAGCAAATTTTTCTTCTTCTTCAGCCACATCTTCAAATTCTAAATCATCCAATGTTTCTACCCAATCGCAAAAACGCAGATAAATAGCTTCATCAACAATAGGTGTGATGGGATATTTTGAACGTGGGAATTTTATCATTTTATATAATAATTCTCGTTTGCAAATTTAAAGTAATTTATTGAATAGGGAAATTTTTCGAGAAAAAAAGTTGAGAGTCATTTTATTTAGCTTTCAAAATTAACGTAAAGTTTTGAATTTGGTAAATGTCCGCGCTATAAATTTTTACTCAATAGATTTATATATTTTATTTGTATTTTTGCAATCATTGATTTCTATATTTTTTTTTGTAAAAACAAATTCAATATGCCAATTTCATCCCCCTATTCGGCTGCTTCTAAACCGAAGCGTGCACCTACTAAAAAAGAATTGTACACCGGCGGTAAAGTTGAATATCCGGAATTCACAATTTTTTACAACATCGCCTATTTCAGAATTGCCGGTGTTATTAGTCACTTACTCGGAAAATCTTTTGATGCGTCAAAAGATTCAAAAGATCAATTAGAAAAAAATTTAGAACCCAACAGATGGAAAACCAACGAAAAAGTACTTGCCGGTTTGAATGATTATTTATTCAAAGGCTATACTTTGGCTAAAAATTCATACGGTTATGAATTGACCGAAAAAGATAAAAAAATGGTGGTTGAAACGATTGAAAAATTAATTGTCATAAGAAATTTTCATTCGCATTACTATCACGACAATTCGGTTTTAGCTTTTTCAAAAGAAATACGCGATCGGATTCATTGCTTGCGCAATGAGGCTTTAGATACACTTGAAAAAGAATACCCGAAACAAATAGTAAAATATGAAGATACCATGCGCGATTTTCCTCTTTTCAATACGGTTTCAAATGATGAACACTTTATCACGAAAGACGGTAGAACTTTTTTTCTGAGTTTCTTTTTAACACGCGGTGAAATGTCGCGGTTTTTACAACAACGCAAAGGTTATAAACGCAACGATACACCGGAGTTTAATATCAAACATCTTGTATTTCGATATTACACGCACCGCGACGGCGCAGCGCGAAAACATTACGGACAAAGCGAAAATGTTTTAGATACTTTATCGGATGCCGATAAAAATGAAATTTTGTACGCACGTCAGGCTTTTAAAATTATTTCGCATTTGAATGACGTTCCGGAAATCTCGAACGATATTAAACTTTTTCCTTTGTTTTTAGAAAATAAACGGGTGGAAGCCATTGACGATTATCGTTCGTTTTGTGCAACGCATCATTTGTTTCAAACGCTCAATATTCAACCGCTTATCAAAAAAGTAAAAATAAAAAAGGAAGAGAATCAAAAAAACAGAAATCACAAAGCGGAAGATGCGTTTGAAGGTAAATTATTCGAAAATTATTTGAACATCGGGTTTGAGGGTTACGCTTTTCATTTATCAAAAAATACTTTTCACAGACTCATTTTAGATACGCTTCGCAGAAACGATGCCGGCGAAATTGTGATGGCACAATTTCAAAAATTTGTGAGTGAAAGGAATGATTTTTTTGATTTAATAAACGATCAAAAAAGTGCAGAAAATACTTTGGAGGAAAAAGATTTGACGTACACCGGTGATTATTATAAATTCAAATTGAGAAATGATTTCTTGAAAGAACGCATGGGTAGATGGATAGAAAAGTATGAGCAAGAAAAAAAAGAAAATCTCGCCGACGAAAAATTCGTTGACCTCATTAAAACAGAACCGATCGAAGCGGGTTATTACGATTTTTATTTTGAAGCCGACGAAAAACCGCGCCCCGCCGATTTGTTCGTAAAATATGCGGTCCAATATCTGATCGATTCCGAAAAAGTAAAAGATTGGTATTTTATGGTGGAGTATTTTGAAATTGAAGAAAGAATAAAAAAAATAAGTGAATATGGTGTAATCGTTGAAAAAAAATTCTTGGTCAATGAACGCAAAATTGCTTATATGAACAAAATTCACGAAGGTGCGCGTTTGGCTTTAACGCCCGATGGACAAATTGTAATTGGGTTTTACACGCCTTCTGAAACGACGCATAAAAACTCTTACGTTCAAGAACAGGACGGCAAAATTAAATTTATTGAAGGTACGCCACCCAAAAATAAATTTTTACTCGGTGCAAACGCGCTTAAAAATTTAATGCTTGCCGGACATGATAATAAAAATCTCAATTTTTCTTTCTTCAACCCAATCATCGCTGATTTAGAAAAAATTAGAAACGCACAAGATGCCGTCATCAATTACAGCGATTTTAGAGTTTTGAAAAATAAAAAGTATTTGCCGCAGTCTTTCAGATTAGCGATGCACATAGAAAATTTAAGTACAGACAATTTAAAGGAGCAAGCGCAAAAAAGAATCAAAAAATTAATCGAAGCATTCGGAGAAATGGCACAGCCCGATGCGCCGAAAATTTTG
>JAYTNA010000251.1:0-2459 GCA_043748865.1 Saprospiraceae bacterium | reverse complement strand
CACGCGCCGCATTTTTTATCAAAGCTAATTGTTCTTCCGAAATCGTATTTGTATGAAGATCTGTCGCTGTCATATTTTTTATTGATGAGAATTGTTCCGATGAAATAAAACATACAAGTAACAATAAAACGCACGGTTTAGTTTTAAATTCACCTAATTTAAAATTTATAAAAAGGGGTTGATGAATTACAAATTAGACTTTACGTTTTAATTTCTTAATTTGTAATTTGTAATTCGTAATTTTCTCAATAACTCGCCGAACCATCTATATCGCCGATTTTAATCCCTTGAATGTCAAAATTCGTGACACTGCTTGAAAAAAAATAACCGTTATTAAAACTTACACCCGGCGGATAAGTATTCGTGCCGGTCGCCAAAGATTTAAGGATAAATTTCCAAGGCGTTCCCGGTAATGTAGTGGAGATGCCGAGAATAAATCGGCGCAAAAGCAACAAATCCGTAGCATCTACATCGCCGGACTGATCTATATCGGCAGCAATTAATTTGTAAATTGAATTATCTAATGTACTGACACCAATTAAATGCCGACGCAGAATCAAAATGTCTGTAGCATCAACGCCGTTATCGTAAGTGTCGGGTTTTTCGATGCGCACATTTAAAGCTGTACCGGCTGCAATACTCGGAAAAGAAAAATAACCATTTGAGTCTGTCGTCGTCGAATCAGTGCCAATAACTACTTTCACGTTATTCATTGGCGCATTTGTCCAAAAATTGACATGACCACTTACCACATATTTTACATTATTCAAACCGTCAAGCGTAAGCGGATTTGTTTGCAAAGGGTCCAGCCAATCTTTCAAACGGGTGGCAGGTGTGCTGCCACCATCCCACGATTTTGCAAAACGTCCGCCTTCTCCGAAAGTAACATTGCATGGCGCATTTGCGTTTGCGTCGGCTCCATGCAATTGCGCAACAATTCTGCCGTTAGCATCAAACATAGGTGAGCCACTCGAACCGGGTTCTAAAGTACCATTATCAATCGGACATAATAAATGCGAGTAGGGTGATGTTACTGTCCCGTTTGTCCAATTAGTGGATGTTGTGACAATGCTTTGGGTATGTGTGCTGCGCGTAATTTTTTTGACATCTCCCCAAGGATGGTGAATGATAGCTGTTTTATTGGATAAATTAATTGTATCTCGTGACCAACCATTAAAAAAAGCATTGACAGAAGACGGAATTTTTTGACTGAGTTCAACTAACGCAAAATCGTCGTCGCGCAAACCGGCGCGAAACGTACAACCTACTATTGTTGTGCCTTGAGGTTCAGTCGTAG
Source organism: Saprospiraceae bacterium (assembly GCA_043748865.1). Lineage (GTDB taxonomy): Bacteria > Bacteroidota > Bacteroidia > Chitinophagales > Saprospiraceae > JAAFJT01. The sequence goes on along the minus strand of JAYTNA010000251.1, from coordinate 1,162 downwards.
AATTGGCGCACGTAGGCAATTCATAATTGAATCTGAATTTCCACTGCGTATAATCGGGTGTTAAGCCGTCTGCGATATGAAAAGCGGTGAGGATATACGGTGTGCCATCTGCTTTTGTTGTATTGAGAAGTGAACCTCCGCCCCAAAACGAACCTTCATTCATGACGGCAATGATGCGCACAACGCCACGTTTTTGGTTTTGTAAATCTGTTGCACAAGCCATGTTAACTTCACAAGTAGCAGAACTATTGAAACCGTTAATAGCTAAGCCGCCGTAGCCGTACCAAAGTTTCGTAATCGTAAAAGGATTTTTTATTGGCGCAAAACTCGGTTGATTAAATTCAATGATGACATCATCGCTTTGTATGAAATCACTCATGAGCTTAGAACTTTGAGTTTTGAACTTTGAGCTGCCGTCAGATAGAGGCGTATTGCTCAAAGCTAATTGCTCAAAGCTGTGTTTGCCGTCTACAGCATAAATAAATACATTTTCATCAACGCCGATATTTAAATTTTCCAAAGTAAATGCAAGCGATACTGCTTTATCTGATTGTAAACGCATCAAATAAACGCGCCGCCCATTGATGTTCTCCAATATTGTTGCCGATTTATTGAAATTAAATGCCACCGATTGCGGTACGGCAAAACGTTGGCGTGTCACATCTTTTTTATCTTCTTCAATAATTTTTTTTACGTCGGGTGCCGGAACGTTTGTAGGTGTGATGTCGGAAATTTTTGCGTTTTGAAAGCCAAGCGGTTTATTTTTTAAATCTGTCGTTTGTGCGGAGGCTGTACCGCAAAAAAATAAAAAAAAAAGTGTAAAAGCGATAAAGGAAAAATTTTTGCCCATGGATAAAATCGGTTCAATAAATGATAAAGTACGAATGATGACGCATTAATCGCAATTTGTAAAGCGTAATCAGTTTCAAATGTATTCTTTTTAACTGAAAAAACAAAAAGCATTTCGTAATTTTTACGAAATGCTTTTTGTTTTTCAGTTATGGTGACAGACTAACTAACTAACCAAAATTTAATACGACCACAAATCATGTTCGTAATTAAATATTTCCGATTTTATTTTTTCGCCTTCTAATAAGATATCTGTGCCGGTCATATAACCTTGAATGCGCCGATTATAAACGTTCGACTCTTTATAAATATA
>JAYTNA010000250.1:0-1161 GCA_043748865.1 Saprospiraceae bacterium | reverse complement strand
TTTATTCGGTTTTTACCGTATTTGAAGTTTATTTCATGAAGAAATTGGTGGCTCGTTAATTAATTAAAGAAAAAAATGCTCGATTCACAAAATAGTACGCCTGAAAGTAATAATAAAATGATACTTTGGCTGAAACGTCTCGGTGTTGCAGGTTTTTTATTTTTTTTACTGAAAGGTTTGGTGTGGATTGCTATTTTTTACGGTTTAAAAAAATACATTAAATAATGGTGATTGGTTTATTAATAATTGGTTTATTAATGATTGGTTTCTAAATCAGAATTTTCAGAAACCAATCACCAAATTACCAATAAACCATCCATTATTTTTTAAAAACGACTCCAACGACCCGGTGCCCAATAATAGCCGCGATTTGAAGAAACCCAATAACCCGGATTATACCGATTGCGATGACGCGGGGCTGCCCAATAGCCGTTGCGCCAAACATATCCGCCACCATTCCAAACGTAGTCGCCTTCAATCCAGATAAAACCGCGCGACGGCGGCGGCAGCGGTGCATAATAAGATCTTGACGGACGAATACTTACATAATATCCCGGTTGTCCATAAACGGCACACGAATGTATAAAAAAAGGAAATGCTAATAAAATAAAAAAAAACTTAAACTTTTTCATTATATTGTACTTTTTAATCGTTAATTCGTTGGTTGGTTGATTGATTTCTAAATCAATAAACAATTTGACAGCACAAAGTACAAGTTGTTTAAAATACATTCGGTTAAAATTTTCTTAAAAATTATTTACGGAAATATTAAACATTAAACCCGTTTAAAATACCTATCATGCAATTAGAATTAAAGAAACTCAACATCAAAATGCACAACACCGGTACTTCTACCGGTTTAAATTGGCTGCCGACAAATGAATTTATAAAAAGTTATTCGCCGGTTGACGGTGCTTTAATCGGCGAAACGAGTGTCACAGATGCCGAAACTTATAAACAAGTCATAGAAACGGCGCAAGCAGCCTTTAAAATTTGGCGCGAAAAACCGGCACCCGCACGCGGCGAAATCGTCAGACAATTCGGTGTTGCATTGCGTGAAAATAAAGATGCACTCGGTAAATTGGTGAGTTATGAAATGGGAAAAAGTTTGCAAGAAGGTTGGGGAGAAGTGCAAGAAATGATTGACATTTGCGATTTCGC
>JAYTNA010000249.1:0-1893 GCA_043748865.1 Saprospiraceae bacterium | reverse complement strand
AAAATATTTTTATACAATTTGTGTACGAGCCTTTGCGTGAAGCCGATGGAACTATTTCGGGCGTGATGGCTTTAGCTCATGAAATTACGGAACAAGTGCTTGCCAAAAAAAAAATTGAAGAAAATAACAAACGCAATGATATGTTGATGATGGAATCGCCTTTTGCATTTTCAGTCATGAAAGGAAAAGATTTGGTAGTAACACTTGCTAATGATTTGACCAAAGAAATTTGGGGAAAAGGTAAAGATGTGGAAGGAAAAACCTTGATCGAAATTTTGCCGGAAATCATTGGACAACCATTTACCGACGTGATGCATAAAGTTTTGACAACCGGCATTCCGGTTTATTTGAATGAAATACTGACTAAATTAATGTACAACGGCAAGTTAGAAGAGCGCTATTTCAATATTGTATATCAGCCCTATCACGAACCGGACGCAACAATTTCCGGGGTTACCGCCATTGGGTATGAAGTAACAGAAACGGTGCTGGCGCGTATTAAAATTCAAGAAAGTGAAGAAAGGTTCCGCGTTTTAATGAATGTCATGCCGCAAAAAATAACTCATGCAGATACTTCCGGCAACGTCGTATTCTTTAATCAACAATGGTTAGACGAAACAGGATATACGCTTGAAGAATTAAAAAACGGTGGTTGGGCCAAATCACTGCACCCGGACGAACTTCAAGAGATTACCGAAAATTGGCTAAAATCTGTAGAAACAGGGCATATTTTTGATATGGAAATTAGGGTAAAAAATAATGAAGGAGATTATAAATGGCATTTGAGCCGAGCAGTGCCCGTTATAGATGAAAACGGCAAAAGAATAATGTGGGTAGGCAGCACCACCGATATCCATGAGTTGAAAGAAGCAAAAAGTAAAGCAGAAGAAGCCGTGAAAGCAAAGCAGCAATTTTTGTCGAACATGAGCCATGAAATAAGAACGCCGATGAATGCGATTGTCGGCTTTACGCACGTCGTATTAAAAACAGATTTGAATAAAGCACAAAAAGAATACATCAAAGCCATTAAAGTTTCCGGCGATGCTTTGATTGTTTTAATAAACGATATTTTAGACCTAGCTCAAGTAGATGCAGGAAAGATGACTTTTCAACAACTACCGTTTAATTTATCGGATTCAATTTCTGCCATGCTTCTTGTATTTGAAATAAAATTGAAGGAAAAAAATATTATTTTAATAAAAAATTATGATGCAACTATTCCGGAAGTATTAATCGGCGATCCGATACGTTTGCGTCAAATAATTTTAAACCTTTTAAGTAATGCGGTGAAATTCACTGAAAAAGGAACAATCACAATAGGCGTTCATTTACTTGATGAAGATTCGGAAAAAGTAACCATCGAATTTAATGTGACAGATACCGGTATCGGTATTCCCGAAAACAAACTACCTCATATTTTTGATAATTTTGAACAAGCACATACAGACACCGGTAAATCTTTTGGAGGTACGGGCTTAGGTCTTGCCATATTTAAACAATTAGTAGAACATCAAGGCGGAAGTATTTCTGTAAAGACCAAAGAAGGAGAAGGTTCAACCTTCAGTTTTATTTTGCCTTTTAAGAAAACAACTAATAAAATGCCTGTTAAACCGGAACCTAAAATAATTACGTCACCGGAAATGATAAAAGCAAAAGTTTTAGTAGCCGAAGACGTACACCTTAACCGGCTTTTAATAAAAATAATATTGGCAGACTTGGGCTTTGAAGTGGAAACAGCCGACAACGGAAAAATAGCTATCGAAAAACTAAAAGAAAATAATTATGATATTATTTTGATGGATTTACAAATGCCTGAAATGGATGGTTTTGAAGCTACAATTTATATTCGCAACACCATGCGTTCTCAAATTCCCATTATCGCGCTTACTGCCG
>JAYTNA010000248.1:0-2432 GCA_043748865.1 Saprospiraceae bacterium | reverse complement strand
ATGATATGCATTACGGTATCCTAAAAGCATACATTCATTTAAGAAATAAGCATAAATCGCTCATTAAAACAGAGCATACATTTTAAATCAGTACCTAATTTTTTATTAGGGGTGTATTGAATTTGTTTTCATTAATTCCAACAAAAAAATTTAAAACCTCGAAAAAATCATCGAACATCTTTACTTTTACTCAACAAAACGAAAACATAAACGTCATTAAAATTCTAAACTAAAAAAAATGAATCCGTTAGCGAATTTAACGCCTGTTGTGCGTATCCTATTTTTTATAAACGTGGGTGTATTTATTGCCGCGAGTTTAATTCCGGGATTGGAAGCGATGTTGAGCGTCTATTATCCGACATCGCCCAATTTTCGACCGTATCAAATATTGACGCACATGTTTACGCATCATGGCTTAAGTCATATCTTGTTCAATATGTTTGGTCTGATTAGTTTCGGACCGATGATTGAGCGGGTTTGGAATGAACAAAAATTTTTATTTTTTTATTTGTTTTGCGGTTTAGGTGCTTTGGCGTTGCAATTTGGTGTAAATTATTGGCAGATACACAACGGTTCGTTACCGATTGAAGCAGCAGAAATGATTCAGTTAGCCGGTGCGTCGGGTTGCTTATACGGTTTGTTGGTAGCTTTTGCAATGTTGTATCCGGAAATGGAAGTCGGTTTAATTTTTATTCCGATTTACGTGAAAGCAAAATATGCCGTTCCTGCTTTCGCCGCTTTAGAATTATTTTTAGGTCTCGGCAATTTTCAACAAGGTGTCGCACATTTCGCGCATCTCGGCGGTGCACTCGCCGGATTTTTGCTCATTGTTTTTTGGTGGAAAGGCGTGAAGTGAAGTATTTCTCATTCCTTATCAAATATTAATTCTTAAAAATGATATCAAACATCAAATCAAAACCACTCATTTTCATTTTGTTCGGCGGTTCGGGCGATTTGGCGGCGCGTAAAATTATACCCGCACTTTACAATTTATTTCTCGACGGTTGGTTGCCGGAGCAATTTTCGATTATCGGCACCGGCAGACGCGAGTTGACCGATCCGGATTTTCGTGGAAAATTATTGGAAGGAATCAATAAATTTTCGCGCAAAGGGCAAGCTGAAGCGAGTCAATGGCAAATATTTTCTGAGCGCGTTTTTTATCAGTCTGCCGATATTCATAATCCGGATGCTTATAAAGAATTTGGCAATAAAATTCAACTCCATCAAGAATCGTGGCAACAACCGGCGCAAGTAATTTATTATCTGGCTGTCTCGTCAGATTTTTTTGCGATAATTTCGGAAAATATTTCTAAAAACAAACTCGCCGAAAATGCCGACACGACACGCATTGTGATTGAAAAACCTTTCGGTCGCGATTTAGAAACGGCAAAAGCCTTGAATATACAATTGGGTAATTTGTTTCAAGAGAAACAAATTTATAGAATTGACCACTATTTGGGTAAAGCAACCGTTCAAAATATTTTAGCATTCCGTTTTGCGAATGCAATACTCGAACCGATTTGGAATCGCAATTATATTGAACAAGTTCAAATTTCTGTACTTGAAAAATTGGGCGTGGAAGAACGTGGCGAGTATTACGAAGGCTCCGGTGCTTTGCGCGATATGATTCAGAACCATTTGTTGCAACTGTTGTGCCTCGTTGCAATGGATGTACCCGTCAGTTTCAGTGCCGATGAGGTGCGAAATAGAAAAGTAGATGTGTTGAAATCCATTAGAAGGTTTTCATCCGAAGACGTGAAAAAAAATACTGTCCGCGGACAGTATGGTATTGGAGCAACGACAGACAACCCGCCACTACTCGGTTACAGACAAGAACCGAAAGTAAATCCGACATCGAATACCGAAACTTACGCTGCCGTTAAATTTTTTATAGACAATTGGCGTTGGAAAAACGTGCCGTTTTATTTGCGCACCGGAAAACGGATGCAACAAGCGTCATCAACGATTACAATCGAGTTTCGAGATGTACCGCATATCGTTTTTCCGACAGTAGATGCGAAAAACCTTGCTTCAATGCGCAACAAATTAATTATCAGCATACAACCGGAAATGAGTATTCGGCTTCAATTACAAGCCAAAAAGCCGGGACTTGAAATGGTAATGAACACGATTGATATGGTTTTCAATTACGATGTCGCCGCCGTTAAACAAACACCGGAAGCGTATGAAACACTTTTATTGGAAGTGATGATGGGCGATCAAACTTTATTCATGCGTGCCGATCAAGTAGAAGCGGCGTGGGAATTAGTGATGCCGATTTTAAATGCGTGGCAGTCAGAAAAAGCGGAAAATTTTCCGAACTACGCCGCCAATTCATCCGGACCAACTGATGCCGATGCCCTACTTACGCATGAAGGACATCATTGGTTTACACGACCGGTATAAATGGACAATAAATAATTATCAATGAA
>JAYTNA010000247.1:0-3585 GCA_043748865.1 Saprospiraceae bacterium | reverse complement strand
CAGAATCGCAGAGAGGGAAAGGTATCGGGACACAGTTGCTGCAACAAGTTTTACAACTCGCTAAAAAAAAGAAAATTCGTATAGTTGAACTTGAAACTCAAAATACAAATGTGCCGGCAATAGAATTTTATCAAAAACAAGGATTTAAAATGTCGGGCGTAAATCTTAAACATTTCGACCCGAAAGATGCCGGTAACGAAATTGCAGTTTTTATGGCTTGTGAAATATAATCGATAATCAATAGTCATAAAAAACTCACTTCATCCGCGAAAAAATTAAAATCATAAACCGATAAAAAACATAACACACTGCCGCGAGCAAACCTATTGAAGCGAGTAAAAGAAAAAATGCTTTAAGTTTATCCATTAATTGAAAATTGAAAAATATTTATTTATTACCGGTAAAAATATTTTTTATTAATTCTACCAAGTAAGTATATTTGCAACCGATTTTAGGTGTTAGTTATTAATGGTGAGTTGTGAATTAAAATTTACAAACTACAACTGATAACTAACAACTCACCATTAATAACTAAGTATGATGGCAGATACACTAAAGAAAACAATGTACGATGATGTTTTCGACAATTTGTCCGCAAAACAAAAAGGCTTTGAGGCCATTCCGAGAAAAGAAGAAGTACATAAATGGATTGATGAATTGGTGGACTTGCTTTTTCCGGTGCGTTGCGCTTGCGTGCATGATGCGTCAACTTTGCGCCAATTGCATCTTACTTTTCTGAATCTGACATCGCGTGTCATGGTTTTAGACGACGCAATTCAACACAAAATTAAACTTTTCTTTGAGAAACTGCCGGCTATTTATGATAATTTATTGACGGATGCGCGTGCTTTCATGGCGTTCGATCCGGCAGCACGTTCCGTTGAAGAAGTCATCATCGCCTATCCGGGATTTTATGCGATTACGGTTTACAGGTTATCGCATGAATTGTACGCGTTAGATATTCCGATTTTGCCGCGTGTTATTTCTGAATGGGCGCACGGACAAACGGGTATTGATATTAATCCGGGTGCAGAAATCGGTATCGGTTTTTTTATTGACCATGGCACGGGAATTGTGATTGGTGAAACGTGCGTCATCGGCAACAACGTAAAAATTTATCAAAGTGTAACGCTCGGTGCTTTAAGTGTCGTAAAAATCGAAGCGAATAAAAAACGCCATCCGACGATTGAAGACAATGTTATTATTTATTCCGGCGCAACCATTTTGGGCGGCAGAACCGTTATAGGAAAAGATTCTGTCATAGGCGGTAATGTTTGGTTAACGGAAAGCGTTCCGCCAAATTCTTTGGTGTACCACAAAAGTGAAGTGCGTGTAAGAAAAAATATAGATTTCGACGAGCCGTTGAATTTTGTAATTTAGTAAGGGCAACCCTTGCGGTTGCCAACATACCAATTATTAGTTCCCGGAAATCGCAAAAATTAACACGGGCAACCTCAAGTGTTGCCACTACTAATATTAACAATTAACAACTAACAATTAATTAATTATGAAATATGCCAATATTTTGGGTGCGATAGGCAATACACCGCACATCCGTTTGAGTCGGATTTTTCCCGATCACGAAGTATATATTAAATTAGAAAAACAAAATCCGGGCGCGAGTATTAAAGACCGTATCGCGCTTTCGATGATTGAAGATGCCGAAAAAAAAGGTATTTTGAAAAAAGGCTGTATTATTATTGAACCCACTTCCGGTAACACCGGCGTAGGTTTAGCTATGGTATGCGCTGTCAAAGGTTATAAATTAATTTTGGTGATGCCGGAATCTATGAGTATCGAACGCAGACGATTAATGGCTGCTTATGGTGCCGAGTTTGATTTAACACCGCGCGAAAAAGGTATGAAAGGTGCTATTGCGCGTGCGGAAGAATTAGTTGCAGCAACACCAAATTCGTGGATGCCTCAACAATTTAATAATCCGGCAAATATTACAGTACATAATGAAACGACATCGCAAGAAATATTAGCAGATTTTAAAGACGGTTTAGATGTCATCATTACCGGTGTCGGTACGGGCGGACACATTACCTCGTGTGGTGAGATTTTGAAACCGAAGATGCCGAATTTAAAAATTTATGCCGTTGAACCGGCTTTGTCGCCCGTTATCAGTGGCGGCGCACCGGGTCCGCATCCGATTCAAGGAATTGGTGCCGGGTTTATTCCGAATAACTTACATACTGCCATTTTGGACGGTGCCATTCAAGTAACGAAAGAAGAAGCTTTTGATATGGCACAACGCTTGGCGAAAGAAGAAGGTATTTTCGGCGGTATATCCGGCGGGGCATCTTTAGCTGCTGTAGCAAAAAAATTACCGGAACTGCCGAAAGGTGCGAAAGTACTAACGTTTAACTACGATACAGGTGAACGTTATTGGTCAGTAGAGGGGTTGTTTTGAGTTGATTTTCTAACCTCGAAATAAAAAATGCACATCGAAGAAATTCGGTGTGCATTTTTTATTTTTAACACAAACAGTATATTTATAATTTACCCGCCTTTTGGTATAGTTTTTGAAAATTTCGAGAAGATAAACTCTTCAACCGAATATTAAGTAATGAAAAATAATTAACCCTGACGGCAGATTCTATTTATTTCTCATTCATAAAGAGTTTAAAACCATTTATTAATTAGAGTTTTTGTTATTGCTCAACCGGAGATGACCTCTTGTTGTCTTCTTCTTTTAATATTTACCAAAACTCTGTACGTATTTTATACAGTAGTTTTTGCAAATTTAACCTTATAATCGGAGCATTTTCAAGAAAAATCACGGCGAAAAATCATGAGAAAAATTTTACACTTCCTTTTAAGTCAATTACGAATTAAAAACCACGAATTGCTATACACATCATTCAATATTCCCCGTGAATCGCTCCCCGATTGCGGCAATAATTTATATCAGATTAATCTAACAAGATCCATGAAAAAATTTCGACTTTTGTTTTTATTCTGCATTTTAACTTTGTTTTCTTCACTTTCGCTCAAAGCACAGGTATATAATTTATCTCTGACAATGAGTTCGGATAAAAGTACCGCCATTTTAGGTGAGAATGTAAAATTTAGAGTCGTCGTTCATAATCTCGCCAAAACGACCGTAACGGGTGTTAATGTCAGTTTCCCGATACCGAGTACCGGCGTTTTAGCAAGTAACACGCCCTCTGTCGGGAATTATAATATCGGTACAGGTATCTGGACAATCGGGCAAATTGATGGTACGACGGACTCAGTCACGTTAGATTTGAACGTCACGGTACAAAGTGAGGGTATTACTTTTGCAACGGCAGAGATTAGTAGCATGGATCAAACAGATGCCAACTCCATTCCCGGAAACGGTTCGCTTATCGAAGATGATATATCAAGTGCTTGCGTTAGTATTCCTATACACTATAATTGCTCCGAAACTATTTATGTTTTAGCTTCTGCTCCGAAAGGTTTCAGTAATTATCAATGGTATAAAAATGGAAAGGCGATTGCCGGTGCAACGCTCGATACTTTACGCATTGTTGATACCGGTTCTTATAATTATACGGCTATCTTACCGGGCGCAAATTGCCCGGCTTCTTTGTGTTG
>JAYTNA010000246.1:0-1835 GCA_043748865.1 Saprospiraceae bacterium | reverse complement strand
TAAAAATATAAAAACGATGTTACCGGGCAGGCACAATATTGAAAATGCCGTTTCAGCAATCGCCGTAGCAAAAACTTTAGGCGTAAGTAATGAAAAAATTGTTCAAGCGATGGCAAATTTCAAAGGTATTCGTCGTCGGTTCGAAACGATTTATAGAGATGAAGCCAATCAACGCATTTATATTGACGACTATGCCCACCATCCTTCCGAATTAGAAGTGGCAATTAATGCAGCCCGCGAATTGTATCCGAAAAATAAACTTATCGGTATTTTTCAACCGCATTTATATACGCGCACACGTGATTTTAAAGAGGGATTTATTGAGGCGTTGAACAAATTAGACGAATTGGTGCTTTTGGATATTTATCCGGCGCGAGAATTACCGATTGAAGGCGTGAGTTCAGATATGCTTTTTCAAGGCATTTCTATTCCCAAATTATTGATTTCTAAATCAAAATTTAAAGAAGATCTACCGTTTTGGTTGAAAAAATTGCCTAAAAATAATTACACTTTGATGACGCTTGGTGCAGGTGATATTGATACGTTGGTATCATTCATTCAATTGTCAACTGTCAATTAATTTGAGTATATCTTTAACCCGATAATGCCGGCGACAGTGACGGATAAAAAAAATATTTCCGGAAAACTGATTGTGGCTTTGGTGATGAAAACCTCAATTAGTTTTATGAGAACAATTGAAACGGCAGTCCAAACCGCGAAAGCAGTAGCGATAGAAATTTGTTTCATCGCCAAGGACAGAAAATAAATATTGCCGATACCAAAGACGATGTAGCCTAAGAGCGGTATCCAAACCATGTAACCTTCAGGTGTTAAAAGATTTGAAAATCGGAGTGTCGAGATTTTTCTAAATTCTAAATACTTAAAAGAGAATGTCCAGCATGTTTCAAATGCTGATGCTATAATAAGATAAATCCAAGCCATATATTTTTATTTCACAGTTTATAATGAAAATTCAAAGAGTTGTCAATTGCCAATTACGAATTTATTAATTTGTCGCAAACTTAATCAATTATTCGTTAATTGGTTAATGAGTTGGCAGTTGATAGTTATTTGCACTTTCAACTGTTAAAAAATTTGCCCAAAAATGTTAACGAATTATTTAACTTTAACTATTTAATAAATTCACTAATCACCGAACTTGAAAAGAATACTCGTCGTCGCGGCTACACCACTTGAAATACAACCATTTCTTGACTATCTCCGCGCACAAAAAAGAATTCCCGCTAACCAGATGTTCGGGCAAAACGGTTACAGTTTTGATGTTTTAATTACCGGAGTCGGTATCGCGCATACATCTTTTGAACTCGGTCGCCGATTAACCGGTAATTTGTACGAAATGGCAGTGAACGTTGGCGTAGCCGGTAGTTTTTCCCGCAGTTTGAAGTTAGGAGAAGTTGTTGAAGTAGTGACGGAACAATACGGTGATTTAGGTGTAGAAGAAATTGATGGTAGTTTTACGGATATTTTTTCGTTGAAATTAATGGCGGAAAATGAAAAACCTTTTACCAAAGGTAAACTCATCAATAAAACGCCGGTTGGACTCTCCAGTATAAAAACTGTAAGAGGCCTAACCGTTCAAAAAGTACATGGTGAAGTTAAAAGTATCGAGGCTATCAAAAAATTATATGCTGTTGATGTCGAGACAATGGAAGGCGCGTCATTTTTTCAAGCGTGTTTAATTATGGAAGTACCCTTTGTTCAGTGGCGCGCCATTTCAAATTACGTTGCACCACGTGATAAGTCAACGTGGCAACTCAAAGAAGCGATTGAGAACTTAAACGCGCATTTAATTGCTGTTTTTGAGAAAAGAAAGG
>JAYTNA010000245.1:0-7717 GCA_043748865.1 Saprospiraceae bacterium | reverse complement strand
ACCGTTGTAGTTGTTATCACTATACTCTGTTGAATTATAGGGTTGTACAAGCGGTATTAGGTTTTTACTTCTTAAACTATCGTGCATCAAACTTGATGTCTCATTGTAGCAGCCCAGTAAATAAGCTCGTGGCAATAATTTTACACCAAAAGGCGGAAGTATGGCGATTGTCACCGTTGCGGTATCGCATTTAGTCGGACTACCGTTGTTGCAGACTTGATAAGTAAACACATTGCTGCCGGTAAACGTTGAACTTGTCGGCGTGTAGGTTACCGTTCCGTTTGCATTAATCGTTACCGTTCCGTTTATCGGCGGTGTTACCGTTACCGGTAAACCCAATATACCGCCGTCCGGATCGCTGTCGTTCGCTTTTACTGCTATCACCACCGGCGAGCCGGGTGTCGTCAAAGCCGCATCATCTATTGCTACAGGCGGTTGATTGCCCGCAGCCGGCGTCGGCATTACTCTTATCGTTACCCAAGCCGAGTCGCACAGGCTCGGACTGCCGTTGTCGCATATTTTATATTTTACGCTATCTTTGCCAATGAAACCTGTCGGCGGCGTGTAAGTAAACGTACCGTCGTTGTTGTTCGTCATTACACCGCCTTTCGCCGTCGTACCACTCAAAGGACTCGGAATACCCAAACTTGCATTGCCGTCAGGATCGATATCATTTGCTTTGACGTTGATTGTTACCGGCATATTGATTGGCGTTTGTGTCGCGTCGTCATTGGCAATCGGTTTATCGTTGCCGATAATCGGATTGGGAATAATGTTAATTGTTACGCAAGCCGTATCGCGTAAACTGCCGTCAGTAATTGCGTAACAGAATTTATCTTTACCCGTTTGCCCGATATTCGGTGTATAAGTGTAACTGCCGTTCGTATTCAATACGACCGTGCCTTTTGAAGGTGGCGTTATCGGTATCGTAATTACCGTTAGCGGATTATTATCCGGATCGCTGTCGTTGGTAAGAACATTACCTGATACTGATTTGCCTTGCGGCGTAACCGCAATATCGTTGGTGGCTATCGGTGGTTTGTTCAATATAACTGTAATCGCAACCGTTACCAAAGCAGTATCACAAACCGAAGTATTCGTTTTATCGCAAATCGTGTAGATAAATGTATCATTGCCGCTTGTTCCCGCATTCGGTGTGTAATTCACACTGCCGTCGGCATTGACGACAATTGTTCCTTTTGTCGGCGCGCCCGCGCCTGATGTCGGCACTGTCGGCAAGGTTACTTTAGTCAAATCAACGACAGTTGTTCCATCGGGATTTTTATCGTTGGCTAATATCGGTATATTTTTAAGTATACCCGCCGTTGCCGTTGTATTGTCCGGATTGGCAATAGGCGCAGGTGTAATAATAATTGTTACCAATGCCGTATCGCACAATCCACCACTTGATTTATCACATAAGGTATAGATGAACGTATCGTTACCGCTTGTTCCCGCATTCGGCGTGTAATCCACACTGCCATTGGCATTGACGACAACCGTTCCTTTTGTCGGCGCGCCTGCACCTGATGCAGGCACTGTCGGCAAGGTTACTTTGGTCAAATCAACGACAGTTGTTCCGTCGGGATTTTTATCGTTGGCCAATATTGGTATATTTTTAAGTATACCTGCCGTTGCCGTCGTGTTGTCCGGGTTGGCAACCGGTGCGGGTGTAATCGCAATCGTTACCAAAGCAGTATCGCAAGCCGAAGTATTGGTTTTATTGCATATCGTGTAGATAAACGTGTCGTTGCCGCTTGTTCCCGCATTCGGCGTGTATAATATCGTCCCATCGGCATTGACTGTAAGCGTTCCTTTTGTCGGCGCACCGATTCCCGTTGCCGGTATTGTCGGCAATGTAATTTTTGTCAAATCTGTTACGGAAGTAACATCAGGGTTTACATCATTACTGAGGATTGAAATCATTGTCGGAAAACCGGCTGTCGCGGTCGCGTAATCCGGATTTGCCACAGGTGCGCAAACAACAGCTGCAATGGTTGCTGATGCTGTTATTGTACAATTGTTAGCATCTGTAATGGTAACGCTGTAATTTCCTGCCGCCAAACCTGTGCGATCTTTGCTGTTATTTGTTCCGGCAACGTCTGCCCAATCATAAGTATAAGGTAATGTGCCACCCAAGACTGTAAGATCAATTGCTCCGGCACTACTACAAGTAAGGGCTGTAACAGCGGTAGTAGCACTTAAAACTGAAGGTTGAGTAAGTATAAAATCGTCCGAAAAGGAACAACTGTTATTATCTGTTACAGTTACGATGTAAGTGCCTGCGGTTAAAGCTGTTCGATTTTGTGTAATAGTAGCATTTTCCCAATCATAAGTGTAAGGTGCTACACCGTTTGAAATAGTTATGTTAATAGCTCCCGTTGCGCTACCGTTGCAACTTGCATTTGTAATTGTAGGTACTATTTTGATAGCTATAGGCTCGGTCAAAGTTGCTGAAGTTACTGCTTGACAACCATTTGTACCCGTGACCGTTACGCTCCAAGTACCGGCGAACAAACCTGTTCGATTTTGATTTTTATTACCGTCTTGCCAATAATATACGTATGGTGTTATCCCACCTGTAGCAGTTAAATTAACTGTACCATTTGTACCGGCATTACAAGATATATTTGTAGAAGTTATACTCAAAGTCGGTGCTTGGGGTGTCGCAAGCACAATAGTGGTTGTACCGGTACAGCCTGATACCGATGTAACTGTGATATTGTTAGTACCTGCTGATAATCCCGTTATGCTTGTTCCGGCACCGGTGCCTGTAATAGCACCGTTTGACCAATCGTACGTATAAGGTCCTGTGCCGCCTGTGATACTATAATCTACCACACCACCCGTTATGTTGGAGCAAGTTGGTTGTGTTGTAACTGACGCACTAACTGTTATAGGACATATAACAATTGAACCGGTTGCAAAAGCTGTCACCGTATTTTCTGTACCTTCATTAGCTATAGCATTAAAACTATAAGTTCCTGGGGAGGGTGATGTTAAGGCGTATTCATAAGTGCGCATACAGCCGGAAGTCGCAACCGATGTCGCTGCTACCGTGCTCGTTGTTGCACCCGGAGTTGTGATACTCAGATTTAAAGCAGTGATATCGCTTGAACCAAACGGATCACTCACAACGGCACGTGCATAAACGGTTGACGGGCTATTACTATTTGTTACAACTGTTCCGCTCGGATAAGCGGCATTGTAAAAAGCAAAATTATCAATATTAATGTACGTTTCAGTTGGTAAATCTATTTTGGAAGGCTTACTGGCAGCATCATATTGAATTTGGAAAGAAACGCCTGATTGTGCAGTTGTAATACCGAGAGCAACCGCCTGTCCCGCAGGAATTGTAACACCACCTGCGACAACTATTCCTGTCCAGGTTAATGTGCCTGTTGCGCTGTTATAAGTAGGCACACCCAACGTTACAATATCTGTAGTACCGTATTTTAATGTGGCTGAAATGCTTGGATTAGTAGGCATTGTGCCACTTATTACGTTTACATAAACTGTGATGCCCACTGTTTTACTTGCTTTTACAGTCAAAGCACCACACATAGCAGGTGATTGCGCGAAAGAGGTAGAAGTATTGCCGGCTACAGTATAGGTAACGGATAACGATGGTCTGTTGGCCACTGTAGTATTTTCACGACTGCCGTAAGTTTTAAGTAAAGAAGTGGCTTCATTCACCATTCGCATTAATACGCCATTATTATTTGCCGGCGTAGTTACCCAACTTTGAGCCATATTCGGAATACTCCAAGTGTAAGAACCATTGCCAACAACAGAGGTGCTTGTTTCTGCAGTGGCATTATAATCGCCGCCCGCTGTTGTCCAATTGGTGCTAGTTACGCGTTGTGCCCAGTTGGACACGCCTGCTGCTCCCGAAAATGTTCCTTCTGTCCATGGATTTGTAATTTGATGTGCACTCACATTTGCCGCTGTATTGCTACCCGTTGTTTTTACTAAAGTAAGCGTTGCTGCTGTTATAGCGGCATTTGTAGGAATGGCCGATAAGTCAAACTTAAAAATACCGTGATCTCTTATAGAAGAACCGCCGGCAATATCAATTGTAGCAAAAGCACCATAATTATTTGTATCTCCTTCATATAAGTCATTATCACCTGTCGGTGAGAGGGTAACCGTGGTTGCACCACTTGCCAAACCTAAAGTCGGCGTCGTCCCCACAGCTAGATTATTTGTTGTTACGGGGTCAGTACGATTTAAAACTTGCGAAGGATCGGACAAATATAATTGTTTAGTCGCAAGTACGGGTGTAACACTTGCAACGACATTAAAGCTCGTTGTAGCACTTGCCGTAACACCTTCACTACCTTCATTGGCTACAGTTTGAACATTCCATGTGCCAAGAATGGTATGTCCGGTTATTTTATACTGATAGATGCTACCGCAAGAAGCCGTAGCTACAATTTGTGGATTTGTCAAAGTGGCTAATGTCACACCACTGCTTGGGTCAGTTACAGTTAAGTTGACGCTGCTAATATCTGTTGCACCAAAAGGATCGGTTACTGTTACGCGCAGATAAGAACTGCCGCCTTGTGGGGCATTTGCAATAACAACACCGCCCGGATAAGCAGCGCTATATACCGATAAATTGCTGACATTAATGAAAGTACTCGCTGGCAGCGTTATTTTTGACGGCTTTGCTGCACTATTATAATCTATTTTGAAAGAAACGCCTGATTGTGTCGTAGCAATATCTAACCCCACTGCTTGACCTGCCGGAATTGTTACTGCACTTCCTAATGTTGTTGTCCATGTTAATGCACCGGTTCCACTGTTATATGTGGGGCTTGAGAGCGTAGCAAAAACTGTTAATCCATATTTTAAAGTGGCACTAACGGTTGGCGTTGCCGGCATTGTACCTGTTACTATATTCGGATAAACTGTTATAGAGACCATGCCGCCCGAAGGAATTGTTAAAGGGCTACACATCGAAGGATTTTCTGTAAACGTTACTGTACTTACTGCTGTTGCAGGTTTAATATTTATTGCTCCTATTGCCCATTCGTGCGCGGCGGCAAAGGTCCAACTCATTGCAGTAGAAGCTGCACCTGCCTTTGTACTACTGCCACCGTCAACTTCACCGATTAGTACATCATATAATTTAGTTTGACCGGATGCGGGCGTTACAGATGTATTTTGTCTGGCATCAAGTACATCAAATACCAATTCATTGGCTGCAGATGTAGCTGTAGTGGAAGCCGTAGTGGAATTTCCCGTATTCGATACAAACGTACCAAGCGGTGTAGTTTGATCAACGCCCGTAAAAGTTGTGATTCCAACTACACATCCTTTAGTGCTTACTGTACTCCCGCCGAAATCAACAACAACATTGGCAGTTCCGGAAGGCGGGTTTAAGAGATGGTATATATAAATACCGGCATTTGAACCATTTGCCGCACTGCCTACCAAAGTCAGAGCAGTACCACCATAAGTGACGGAAACGGGAGCAGCTCTATCTAACTTCAAAGAAACACCCACCATCATAAGGCGGTTACTGCCCGTTCCGGTTGTATGCGCTTGAGTAATGCTTGTAACGTTGGCATTATTTGCAGTAGAAGTAGCATCTATCGCGATGGCACCACTACCTGAAGAAAGTGTAGCCGTGCTGACAGTTGAAAGCGAATTTGTCGCTACCGGATTGGTTCTTGTTAGGGTTTGTGAGGGATCGGTTAGGTACAAATATTTATTAACGGCACAAGTACCCGTAACAGTTACAGTTTGAGAAGCATTTGCTGAACACACACCGCCATTTCCAGTTACTGTTAAATTGAGTGTAAAAGAACCTGCCGTGCCTGCTGTTACTGTAACATTTTGAGCATTGGATGCACTTGTTATAGCGCCATTACCGGTGATCGTCCAAGCATAAGAATTCATGCCTGATGTTCCGCTGAATATTAAACCCGTAGTTGTAGCACAAGTTGAACTTGGTCCTGTAATAGCTGTCGTTAAACCGACTGAAACTGTTTGACTGCAAGTGAGCGTACAAGTACTGCGGGTTGTTGTCAAAGTAAGCAAGTAAGTGCCTGACGCGCCCGATGTCACCGTAACGTTTTGCCCGTTTGTCGCACTTGTAATTGTTCCGCTGCCTGTTATTGACCACGCATAAGTATCTTGTCCCGAAGGTCCTGTATAAGTATTTCCTGTTGATGAAGCACAGACTGCTGACGGACCTGTAAAAGTACAACTCGGCGTTTCAGGTAAAATAGCAGTATTGACATCCACTTGATTACCATACCACCATTGATTTATTGTATTGACGTTACCGAAGTTATAATTCGTCCATTTATGTGAAGGTAAAGTAGCTCCAATAAAAACATTAGAACTCGGCTCGCTTGAACCGGAAGCTGCAGAAATACCTGTATCATCCCATCTGAATCTAACGGCGAAACCGGCAGGAGATGTCGGACGCACAGAAGTAACCAAATATCCCATCGGATTATATTCTACATCGTACATCGGAAAATGTACAACACCTTGCAAATAACTGAGATAAATCGGAACAGGCGTACTATTTGGTACAGTTGCCCCCAAACCGTTTTTACCATCCCAATTGACACATCGTTTATAAGGCGTGACTTCACCCGAGGCAGCTGTGACGGTTTGGTAGAGCAAAACATCTGCAGTTCCAGGATCATAAATACCTGCTCCTGATTTTTGATCAAAGTCCAAAAGTACTTGTACTAAACCGGGTTGTGTCGTCGAGTAAGTGATACAAGGCGTACTGCTTCCGGAACAGTTGAGTGCAAAAGGAGAAGTTGCTATAGTACCTACAATTCCGGACGGATATACTGATATATCCGGATTACTTAGAAATAATTTATACTTGGGAGATGTCATATTACCCGCAACAGATTTCCTGTCAGCCATTACGTTGCCCGTGTTGCCAGGTCCTGTATTATTAAAAGCGAGATTAAAACTATATCCTCTGAAACCTGAATTATTGAAATCTATTTTATTGACAAAACCATCATCAGAATAGCTATGAATGGATCCGTTAAACGGACGGTCATAAGAACCGTAAATTGGATCACTCCCGTTTGATACAGACGGTGTTCTGAAAGCCCATTCTTTAGACCAAACACGTCCATTTATAGCCGTAGGTGTTGTACGAGTGGCTACAGTGATATCCCAATATTTGATATAAAGAACACTCGAAGCGGCGGCAGTAGCGTTATCACTAAACTCTATATAATAATCGCCGGCAGGCGCACCGGAAGCGGGCGTATAAGTAAAAGGTGTATAACCACTGGCACCGACAACCGTAGAAGGTCCGACGGCAGCTAATGCCCAAGTATTGGCATTAGCATTTAGGTTTGTCACTGCTTGTGGTCCGTAAACGATATTCCCGTTCGGGTCTTTAATTCGAAAGTAATATGTGCCTGATATTAGAGCTCCGGATTGGTCAGTTAATTGAGACAAACCGAAATGTACTTGCTCATTACCCGGGTTTGCAATATTAAATTGTAAACGACTACTTACAATTGAATTATAACTTGCAAAAGTGCCATATAGCGGATCATTGATTTGTAATAAAACGACATCTGTTGAAGCCGGTGCAGCTTGTTTGACACCTTCCGCATAAACAGAAGTGGTTGAAAGCATTAAAACTAATAGAAAAATAGCACATTTGACACCTGTGTGTGTAAAGTTGCTAAACATTTGTAAGTATTGAGTATGGAAAAAC
>JAYTNA010000244.1:0-3059 GCA_043748865.1 Saprospiraceae bacterium | reverse complement strand
GTGCGAATAAAAAATATCTATATAGTCCAAGTCCATACGCTTCAAACTTTGGTCGAGACTGCTGATGAGATATTTTCGCGAACCCCATTCTCCATACGGACCGTGCCACATATTATATCCGGCTTTCGTTGAAATGATTAACTCGTCCCTGAGATTGCTTGAAAAGTTTTCTTTCAGAATATGCCCGAAGTTTTCTTCGGCACTGCCGGGCGGCGGTCCGTAATTATTTGCTAAATCAAAATGCGTGATGCCGTTGTCGAATGCTGTAAAAATAGTTTGTCGAAACGTGGAATTAGTATCTACGTGTCCGAAATTATGCCAAAGACCGAGAGAAATGATGGGCAATAGTAATCCACTCTTTCCGGTGCGGCGATACTGCATCGTATCGTAACGTTTGGTGTCGGGTGTGTAAGTCATAAATTGTCAGTTGTTAGTTGTAAGTTGTAAGTTGAGATGTTTAGTTTTTAGTTGTAAGTTGTAAGTTGTCAATTAAAAACTATCCCTAACTTCAACAACTCACAACTCACAACTAACAACTAATTTAGTATTTACACTTAATTTTATCGGATTTAATATAGTAAGCCTTATAATTTTTTGCCAATGGATCCATACAACCTTCTAAATTCAATAACTCGATATTTCTAAAATCAATATTTTGACTTTCGGCTTGCAAGGCGATATAACCTTTTGTTAAAGGGGTTCCGGATTTATTTATCCAAGAAATAGAATCTAAAACATGTGCAGTTGTCCAATTGTGTTCGGCATTTACAAAATATTTATCCGTCGTAGGCTTTTGAAATTCCAAAACATTCTCGCCCTCTACTGTACTTCTTACGAGCGAATCACCATAAACTTCAACCAAAATGTTTACCCAATTTTCATTGTCATAAAATTTCGATTTAGAATCTATACAATGCTCCGCTCTCAATACACCGTTCATACTGACTTGCGTGCCGGGTGTACAAACATTTCCGGTAGTTCGTTTACCGATATATAAACCACCCAATAATTGAATTTCGAGTGAAACCGGAAAAGTTTGATCTATGCTCAGACTTTGTGCCGATTGAGAATGTATCATAATGCCACTGTTGCCATTTGCATAGTCGGGTGCATCCGGCACATGATTACCGAGAAAACGATATTGCATACGCAATTTATAATAAGACAACGGTATTTTATAATAAAGATGCCCGAACTGATTATCAAATCTTTTGTATTGATCGTAAGACACGCGCAACACGCCACTGTCCACTCGGAAAGTATTTTTGAAATTATCGTTAAGCGGGTGTTGTGCAATTTTAATATCCCAACCAGATAAATTTTTGCCGTTAAAAATTTTTATCCAATGTTCTTTTTGTGCAAATGCAGTAGGAATTGCAAACAACGTTGCAATTAAAATAATGCAAAGTTTAATTAAGTTTTTCATTTTAAATATGCCTTTTAATAAAATTTCAATAAAAACAATTTTTCTTTCAATACTTTTCGAGATAAAGATAATAAAATGTTTTTGTAAATACCGCTAAAACAAACGAACTTTGCACACTTTTTCAATAGAAAAGTAAAACAAAAAAATGTTTCCAAAATACGATGTCATAGTTGTGGGTGCGGGTCATGCGGGTTGTGAAGCTGCGGTGGGTGCTGCTAATATGGGTTCAAAAGTTTTGCTTGTAACGATGAATATGCAGAATATAGCGCAAATGTCGTGCAATCCGGCGATGGGTGGTGTGGCGAAAGGACAAATCGTGCGCGAAATTGACGCGCTTTGCGGTTATTCCGGTATTGTGACGGACACTACGATGATTCAATTCAGAATGTTGAACCTATCGAAAGGTCCGGCGATGTGGTCGCCGCGTGCGCAAAGTGATAGAATGTTGTTTGCACGCAAATGGCGCACGATGATGGAAGCACACCCGGATATAGATTTTTGGCAAGAAATGGTGAGCGGATTGATTGTAAAAGATAAACGTGTTTGCGGTGTACGCACTTCAATGGGTTTGGAAATTGAATCTGATGCAGTGGTTTTGACGAATGGAACTTTTCTCAATGGCATTATTCACATCGGCGAAAAACAATTGGGCGGTGGACGTGCCGGCGAGTCGGCGGCGAAAGGTATTACCGAACAATTAGTGGAATTGGGTTTTGAATCCGGTCGCATGAAAACCGGAACGCCGCCGCGTATTGACGGTCGCAGTTTGCATTACGACAGAATGGAAGTGCAACATGGCGATGAGAATCCTTCTAAATTTTCTTTCACTGATACACCGAAACTCGAAAAACAATTGCCTTGTCATATTACTTACACCAACGACAAAGTACATGAGACGTTGAAAACCGGTTTCGATCGCTCTCCAATGTTCAACGGACGCATTCAAGGTTTGGGTCCGCGCTATTGTCCCTCGATCGAAGATAAAATAAATCGTTTTGCAGGTAAAGACCGCCATCAATTATTCATCGAGCCGGAAGGTTGGGATACTTGTGAAATTTACGTGAATGGTTTTTCGTCGTCGCTACCGGAAGATGTGCAGTACAAAGCCTTGAAATTAATTCCCGGTTTTGAAGATGTAAAAATGTTTCGTCCGGGTTATGCCATCGAGTACGATTATTTTCCGCCGATGCAATTGGATTTAACGTTGGAAACGCGTTTAATTAAAAATTTATTTTTTGCAGGACAAATTAACGGCACTACCGGTTATGAAGAAGCCGGTTGTCAAGGTTTGATGGCGGGCATCAACGCGCATTTGGCAGTGAAAGAGCGCGAAGCATTTATTTTAAAACGTTCGGATGCCTACATTGGTGTGTTAATTGATGATCTCGTGACGAAAGGAACTGATGAACCTTACAGAATGTTTACAAGTCGCGCTGAGTATCGCATTCTATTACGCCAAGATAATGCGGATATGCGTCTTGCACCAAAAGCGACAGAATTGGGTTTGATTGGAAGCGTAGAACGTTTGGAGCGCGTCAATAAAAAAATAGAAGGCGCAAAATATATTGCAAAATGGTTGGAAAATACAAGTATTTCACCTGATCAAGTCAATCCGTATTTGGAAAGCGTTGAC
>JAYTNA010000243.1:0-5378 GCA_043748865.1 Saprospiraceae bacterium | reverse complement strand
AAAAATCCGGAAAAATAGAATTTATGAAAACTCATTTTGTGATTTGTTTTTCATTTTTAGTTTTTAATAAAGAGAAAATTACTCTCTAAAATAAAAAATATTTTTTTTGGATACTGTAATTTATTTTTAAAACATTTTTTTTATTTTTTTATTTTTCAAAATTTTATTTTTCAAAATTACTTTTTTACTTTTAAATTAAAATTATTATTTTTTATTTAAAACTTTTTTTAAACACAAAAAGTATTTTTTATTTTAAAATTATTTTTAGAAATAGTAACAAATTTTTTAAATACAGTAATTCAAAAAAATTATCTCTATAAATTTGTATTATCAATCAGAAAAATTAAAATTATCAGGTTCACAATTAAAAAAATAAAAAAAATGAATAACGTTATTATCACTAATCAAGATTTACAATTAGAAACTTTACCGATGACACAGTCTTTTTTCAATTCGTCATTCGTACTTATTGAATCAAATCCGGGATATTAATTTGAGGTTACAAGTTATGAGTTATAATTAAAAATGCGTGTGAAGAATTTTTCTTTGCACGCATTTTTTAATTCGTCTGAAGTATATCCGGCGTATCTTGCAAACTTGAAAGTTGATTCTTTTGTTAGTAATTGTGGTAGCAAATCTAAAATCTAAAATCCAAAAGCTATGTCAGAACGCAAAAACAAACTCGCAATAACTGCCGATAAAGAATTGGGATTCGGTATCACCGACGTTCGACAAAAACGTTTGATAAATCCGGACGGGTCTTATAATTATAAACGCATCGGACTGCCTTGGTACGAAAGTTTTAATTTCTATAAATGGCTCAACACGGCGCGATGGCGACATTTTTTTTACATCATTTTTTTATGGTACACGATAGTAAATATTATTTTCGTTGCAGCGTACTATTTTGTGGGTGTTGATCAAATCGGCGGAATGATGTTTAATAATCCACAAGATAAATTTTGGGAAATTTACTTTTTCTCGTCGCAAACTTTGACAACAGTTGGTTACGGACGCATTAATCCCACCGGTTTTGGTGCCAGTGCAATTGCATCGTTCGAAGCATTGGTGGGTTTGTTGAGTTTTGCGATTATTACCGGTTTATTATTTTCGCGTTTTTCAAAAGCACCGGACGTTGTGATGTATTCGGATAAAGCAATGATAGCACCTTTTATGTGGCAGGGGCATGAAATTATTGCCATCATGGCACGCGCCGGCAATCGTATCAATTCCAATTTAATGAATGTACGTGCGCAAATCACGCTGACGATGTCTATTTTTGATGAAGACGACAAAGAAACGCGCAAATTTTATTCCTTGGCATTGGAGCGTGATACAGTAGCTTTTTTTCCATCAACATGGACAGTAGTGCATCCGATCGATGAACACAGTCCGTTGTACGGTTTAGATTACGAAGGATTTAAAAAAGCGCATCCGGAAATGTTGATGCTTATCAGTGGTTTCGATGAAACTTTTGATCAAAATATTTTTTCGCGTATGTCTTACACATTTGATGAAATGGTTTGGGGCGGAAAATTCGTCAAACCTTTTTATTTTGAAGACAACGGTCAACCGGTCGTTGATTTTGGGAAGATGAATACTTTTGAAAAAATGCCGATTGATAGTTTGGTAAGTCAGGTTTAAAAAACTAAATTCAAGAAATTAGCAACGCATGAAGGGGTATTCACTTAACGCGCTTTCATAAACTCTTGGATATTTTTGAGAAATTGTCAAGAGCATAGACATTGGCAGGAAATTTAATTTTTTTCTTTATCTTTGTAGAAAAGTTTTCAAATGAGTAATTCAATTGCGGTTTCCGAAAAACCGGCTTTAAATACGTTGCCTCTCGCTCCTAAAGTATATACCTTGCGGGAATACCTTGCGCGTGAAGAAAGATCAAAAGGCAAGCACGAATTTTATAATGGAATCATCGTAAAAATGCCCAACGCAAAATACAATCATAATCTTGTTGCCATGAATACGGCTTATGCTTTGCGCAACGCTTTAAAATTAGTTGGGCAAAAATATATCGTTCTGGGAGATGGACAAAAAATATATGTTGAAGCTGAAAATGTTGCCGTTTACCCGGACGCACTGGTAATTTTTGAAAAACCTATTTTTTATCAAAATCGAGAAGATATTTTACTCAATCCGTTAGTTGTTGTCGAAGTGCTTTCACGCAAAACGGGACTTTACGACAGAACCGCAAAATTTGATTTGTATCAATCTATCCCTTCTTTTAAAGAATATGTTTTGATTGACCCTAAAAAAGTAAGCGTAGAAACGCGCTATCGTGAAGCTGATGATTTATGGCGCATTACACCTCATGGTATCGAAAATCAAACTGTTTCACTCAAATCTGTTAATGTCGTTTTAACCATAAACGATATTTATGAAAATATTAGTTTTTAAAGGCCGAATTTTGTTTTTAACTTGCTGTCCGATTTTTTCAGGGTAACACGGTTTTTAAAATGTCATAATTCTATTCATAGCCTCGCGCAATCTCTCCTCCGGCAAAAAAATCTTTTCTAATTCTGCTGCAAACGGCACGGGCGTATCCAAACTTGCGACACGCATGACAGGTGCATCTAAAAATTTAAAAAGATGCTCGCCGATCCATGCAGAAAGTTCGCCGCCGATGCCGCCGAAAAGTGTGTCTTCATGCAAAATAATTATGTGATTAGTTTTTTTTACGGTTGCTTCTATCGCTTCATAATCAATCGGTACGAGTGAACGCAAATCAATAATTTCTGCATCAATACCCGTTTCTTCCACTGCCTTCAAAGCCCAATGCACACCCATACCGTAAGTGATAATGGATAAATCTTTTCCGACACGAGTTGTTGCTGCTTTTCCAATCGGCGTAGAATAATAATGCGTCGGTACATCGCCGGAAACGGAACGATACAATGCCTTGTGTTCAAAATATAAAACCGGATTTTCGTCTTCGAGTGCTGCAATCAGTAAACCTTTTGCATCAATCGCATTGCTCGGATAAACAATTTTTAATCCGGGTACATGCGTAAACCATGCCTCCGTACTTTGCGAATGAAACGGACCGGCAGCAATACCGCCGCCTGTCGGCATACGAATGACAACATCCGCATTTTTTTTCCAACGATAATGCAATTTCGCTAAGTTGTTGACGATTTGATTGAATCCGCATGAAACGAAATCGGCGAATTGCATTTCCACCATCGCTTTCATACCTTTTAAACTCAAACCAAGCGCGCAACCAATAATCGCAGACTCACACAACGGCGTATTGCGCACGCGTTCTTTTCCGAATTGCGCGACAAAACCTTCCGTAATTTTAAAAACGCCGCCGTATTCCGCAATATCTTGTCCCATTAAAATTAATTCCGGATGATGTTCCATTGCTTGTTTCAATCCTTCGCTGATCGCATCAACAAACCGCAAATTTTTTATTTCTGCTGACTGCTGACTGCTGACTGCTGATAGCTGCGAAGCATACACATCATGTAATTCTTTTTCCGGTGTCGAACTTATTTTCGGTTGTTCATACGCTTTATCCGCCGATACGCCAATGTGTTTTTTAAAAATTTCGCGTTCCGTTTCGATAAAATTTTCGGTAATGATGCCTTCCGACAATAAAAACTGTTCGTAAGTATTTAAAGGATCGCGTTGCGACCATGCTTTTTGCAAATCTCCCGGAACATATTTTGTACCGGACGCTTCTTCATGTCCGCGCACACGAAAAGTTTTACACTCGATTAAAATCGGCTGCGGATTTTCGCGCATTTCGGCTGCACAATCTGCAATCGTTTTATAAACTTCCAAAATATTATTGCCGTCAATCATCACGCCTTTCATGCCGTAACCTTGTGCGCGATCTACTAAATCATTACAAGCATATTGCTCATTTGTCGGCGTAGAAAGTCCGTATTGATTGTTTTCTATGACAAAAATTACCGGCAATTTCCAAACCGCCGCCACATTTAACGCTTCGTGAAATTCACCTTGCGATGTCGCGCCTTCGCCGGTAAAAGCCAAGGATACGCGCTTTTCTTTTTTTATTTTGTGCGCCAAAGCCACACCACCAGCCAATGATAATTGCGGACCCAAATGTGAAATCATACCTACGATATGATGTTCTAAAGTTCCGAAATGAAAAGATCTGTCGCGTCCGTTCGTGAATCCGTCTGCTTTGCCTTGCCACTGAGCGAATAAATTATACAACGGCACATCGCGGGTAGTGAACACGCTCAAATTGCGGTGCATCGTAAAAATCATTTCATCCGACAACAACGCCGCGGCACATCCGACCGAAATTGCTTCTTGTCCGACACCCGAAAACCATTTCGATACTTTTCCTTGCCGAATTAAAATCAACATTTTTTCTTCAATCAATCGCGGATATAACATTTGACGATACAATTTTATGAGTTGTTCGTTGGTGAAGTTGGTGCGGTTGAAAGTTATTGGTGCGGTGGTGGTGGTCATTGAATTTTTTATTTTTGGCAAAATTAATAGGTTTAAAGTGTTAGAAATAATAGAAATTGTGATTTTTTTGAGGAAAACCAGAAAATAGTTTTTTAATTCTAATGAAATAAAGAATTAGGCTTATTTTTGTAAGTGATCAATCGAAGCAACTTTTTTAACTTTTATAATTAAAAAATGAAATCGCCTTCAAATATTAATGAAAGAACTGAATGGATAAATGAAAATGCCACCTTTGTAATAAATTCATTAAATAGAAAAGCTATAGATGACTATACTTCCATTCAAAAAACTTCCAACGAAGGATTCATTTCAAGAAATGAATCTTTCAAAACAGCTTTTAAAAACTTCTATGGGATGCCCCAAGCACATTTAGGAAAAGATTTTGAAAATCTTTTTTTTCAAATTTTTGAAAGATTATCTGATAACAGAAATAATCAAATCGAGATAGAAAAAATACTAAAAGAATTGTATCATGTTAAAACAAAAAAGGAAGTTAATACAATTCAGTTTTCATTTGTTTCAAAAATGATTCATACGATTGATAATGAAAAACCTATCTATGATAAAATGATAAGAATTCTATTCAACTTTCCAGATCAATCTAATATAACAGATTTTGGAAAAAAAATTTATGGATGTATTGAACAATACAATGTAATTCAAGAAGAGTATAAAAGAATAATTGAATTCAAACTCGTTGATAAACCTTTGAAAATGTTTGGCAATAGGTTTAATTATGTTGAAATTAGCGAAGTGAAAAAATTAGATTTTATATATTGGGTTACAGGAAGATTTTTTTCTTCGGAAAATGAATATTTTAAGAAAAAAATAAATAAAATTACTATTTAAAAAATGCTGTCAGCCATTAAATATTGGTAACAATAGATTTCAATCCTTAAAATTTAAACGTAGAG
>JAYTNA010000242.1:0-4935 GCA_043748865.1 Saprospiraceae bacterium | reverse complement strand
TTAAAATTCCCGGCATGGCTTTCTGCATATATTAATACTGACATAATGATTTTAGATTTTGGATTTTAGATTTACCGTTTTGAATTTTAAATTTTAGTTTATGAAATTGTAAATCCAAAATCTAAAACTCAAAATCCAAAACCGTTAAATTACTTTCGCTTCTTCATGTAACAAACGCACGAGTTCATCCATATTATCCGCAGCAACATATTTTACACCGGATTTTGCTTTCGGTAAAGTAAATTGCGCCACGTGCACCGGATTGACAAAAGATTGCGGCGCAATCACTTGAATCGGTTTTGATTTTGCTTTCATAATACCCATCATACTCGCAATGCGTTGCTCTGCCATGCCTTTTGATGCACTTACGACAAACGGCGTTTCAAGTTCTACTACTTCTACACCGCCTTCGATGTCGCGTTCAAGAGTTGCAATATTGCCCGACATTTCTAATTTCGAAGCATAGGAAATAAATGGCATGTTCATGTATTCGGCAATCATTGCACCGACTTCCGAACCGTTATAATCAATTGTTTCTTGTCCGGTAAAAATAATATCGTATTTGTTTGTCCGAGCGTGTTCCGCAATTTGAAATGCCGTGAACATCGCACTCACCGGTTGCGCATCAATACGCACACCGTCGTTGGCATCAAGTGCCAAACCTTTTCGCATTACCGGTTCAACATCTGCACCGCCGACACAAATAAGTGTGACAGTGCCGCTTGTGGCTTTCGCTAAATCTAAAGCACGAACAAGTGCGTACCACTCGTCGTAAGGATTCATAATGAAATTTACTCCCGCGCTGTTAAACTCTTTATTATCGGCATCGAAAGAAATTTTTGCCGTCGTTTCAGGCGTTTTACTCACACACACTAATATTTTCATATTATCGCTTTATTCGAAATAATTTTTTAGTAGGTAAAAATAAACGGTTGAATTTGTATTACCAAATTGATAGACAAAATTAGTCATAAAAAAGTTTTCACAAAATATTTTTTAAAATAATTTGGCGAAGTTTCGCCATTTATTTTAAAAACAAAAACGTCCCGATATGATAAACATACCGGGACGCAGCATCAAAAAAACAGCAGGATTCTAATCAACAAGAAAACTTTAAAAGTCTTTAACTCCTAAATTATTTTTTTAAAACTGACTGATACGACGAATGACTTTGTACAAGCGTGTATAGTCGTTTACTTCTTCTACAAACGGATCGTGTTCCAAGTAATTAGCAGAAACTAATTTTAATTGTACCACACGCCCTGTTTTATTTTTTATCGGCTGAATATATTTCACCCACACGGAACCGTTATTACGCACTGCACATAAATCGTTTTCACGAATTTCTTGTACGCTATTTATTTCTCGGCACACGACTATATCGTGGTTATTAATCACCGGCTCCATTGAATTACCATTGACAGGAAAAGCTACAAGATTGCCGCCGGAAATACCCGGGAGTGAAAACGAAGTGGAAGTTTCTCGTGCGAAACTATCTAAGCCCGCAGTTGCACCGGCAAATGCTTCGATAGATGTGAAGAGTATATTACCGCCTTTAATTTCGCCGGAAATATACATATCCATTAAAGCACCTTCAAGCGCATCTGTATCGAAAGGCGAGCCGACACCTTCTATCATATATGTTTCATTGATACCGTAAGCGCGACAGAAAGTACGCGCTTGATTGTAGTCAATCACCCGTTTGTTACCATCGTCAATGTATGCACGAATGATATGTCCGTAAGTGCCGTTACCTAAAACTTTTTCGGCAACGTCACCAATACCTTTTCCGTTTCTGTCGTTTTTAATGATAGTATTTTTTTCTTGCAGCATTTTAAAAACCTTGACGAAACGCTTGTTAAGTTCTATTCTGTCTTCGCGAATCATGACATATTTTTTTAGTTGTGATTGAAAAAATTCTTTTGTTTTAAAAATGTTTTCTTGTTTATTTTTATTGACAACACAAAGTTAGAACAATTATTTTTTTAAAACAAATTATTTTAAAATTTTTTGTTAATTATTTTTTGTTTTTGTTTTAAAAGCAGAATTTATCAATTTTTTCGAGTTAAATGTTTTCTAAACAAAATGTTTTAAACACTTTGTGTATAATAAATGTTTAATTGCAATACGCAGTTATCTATTCAAAACTTGATACTTTATATAAAAATAGATGAATAAAACACCGGTTAGTTTACTTTGGTTTAAACGCGATATACGGATATACGATCATGAACCGTTGCAAAAAGCAATTCAAACAGGTTTACCGTTGCTTATTTTTTATGCTTTTGAACCCGAAATAATTAATTATCCGGATTGGGATATACGTCACGGATGTTTTATTTATCAATCGCTCTCGGATTTACGGCAACGCTATCCGAATATAAATATTAATGTACTTTATAGTGATGTAGAAACTATATTGCTTGAGATTCAAAAAGATTTTACAATAAAATATCTTTTCAGTTATGAAGAAACCGGCACGAAAGCATCATTCGATAGAGATAAACGCGTAAAAAAATATTGCTTAAAAGAACAAATTATTTGGGATGAAACCCAGACAAACGCGGTCATTCGAGGTGCAAAAAACAGAAAGAATTGGGATAAGGCTTGGAACAAACAAATGTTTGCGCCGATTGTGTATCCGGATGTTAAAAACGCAGTGACACTTGTTTATGATTCGCCCGCACAATTCAGATTACCGGAAAAATTTGAACAAGATTTAGCTGTCATAAATCCGTTGTTTCAACTCGGCGGCGAAACGCGCGCGATTGAAGTTTTGCGAGATTTTTTAACGCGCCGTTATGTCGGATATAATAAAGGTATTTCTAAACCGGAATTGGCACAAACGACTTGCAGTCGTTTATCACCTTATTTGACATTTGGTAATTTGAGTGTGCGTCAAGTCATTCACGCGGTTGAAAAAAAACGCGCAAAGGATAATGTGATTGAAAACCCTATGAGTGCTTTTGTTTCGCGCTTGAATTGGCATTGCCATTTTATACAAAAATTTGAGAGTGAATGTCGCATGGAATTTGAAAACATTAATCACGGTTTCGATTTGCTGCCCAAAACATTTAATGCGGATTACATTACTGCTTGGCAAACCGGCAATACCGGCTTTCCGCTTGTAGATGCTTCTATGCGCAGCGTTTGTGCTACGGGTTATTTGAATTTTAGAATGCGTGCCATGTTGGTTTCATTTTTAACGTACACGCTTTGGCAACCTTGGCAAGCAGGTGTTTATCATTTAGCTAAACAATTTTTGGATTATGAACCCGGCATACATATTCCACAATTTCAAATGCAAGCAGGTGTAACGGGTATTAATACGATTCGAATTTATAATCCGATAAAAAACAGTATAGAACATGATCCCAAAGCAGTTTTTATAAAAAAATGGGTGCCGGAATTAGCGCATTTGCCGCCCGCATTTATTTACGAACCATGGAAGATGTCGGATTTAGAACAAATTTTCTATAATTTTTCACTCGGAAAAAATTATCCGCATCCTATCGTTGATTTGGAACAAAGCAACAAAATAGCCGGTGAAAAAATGTGGAAGCACCGCGATGATCCGGCAGTACTTAACGATAACGACCGAATCTTAGCGAAACATACTTTCAGGAAAACAAGAAAAGATACGATAATGACTAATTTTCAAGAAAGTAATAAAGTAGAGTAGTTTTTTAAAGATTTCACGTAACTATTTAGCACCTTGCGAACTTTGCGAAAAACTTTGCGGACTTTGCGTTAAAATTAAACGCAAAGTCCGCAAAGTTTTTCGCAGAGTTTGCAAAGCCGTTTCGGGTTTTTAAAATTTGAGTAGTGCTAAACAGTTACGATTTTATAACTAAACGATTATCAAATTCAGAATTAAAACGCCGATTAAACCGCAAAAACTTACAATGGTCTCCATAGCTGTCCATGAACGAAAAGTATCTTTTAAACTCAGACCAAAATATTCTTTGAACATCCAAAAACCGGTTTCGTTGACATGACTGAATGCTAAACTGCCGGCACCAATCGCCAAAACCATTAATTCCGGTGAGATATGTGGGTTTAAAGCTACCATCGGTTGTAAAATACCGGCTGCAGTTAAACCTGCAACAGTTGATGAACCGATTATAACACGCAAACTCGCGGCAATTAACCAACCCCATAACAGTGGCGAAAGTGGTAGTGTTTTAAAAACTTCTGCCAAATCATTTCCGATGCCGGTATCTTGAATAATTTGTTTGAACGCACCACCGGCAGCGAGGATAAAAATAATCAGAGCCACTCCGGCAGCAGAACGATTCATTTTTTCCGTTAAATTGGCGGCTCGTTGTTTCCAATTCGTATCGGCATCGAATTTAAAAACTCCCAGAAATAAAAAACCCGAAATCAAAGCTAAAAGTATTGAAATAGAAGGGTCGCCAAAAAATTTTATATAATTGAGTTGAGGTGCATCTTTAGGCAAAATAAATTCGGCAAGCGTAGCACCGCCAATTAAAATTATCGGCATTAGAGCAACCAACAAACTCAATAAAAAAGAAGGCAATTTTTTTTCGTCAAAATGTTTTATGTCAATTAATCCTTTAGGCGGGTTAGCTTTTATATTTTTTAAAAATTTTGGAAAAAAATAACCACCGATAATTATACTAGGTATTGCTAAAAGCAAACCGTAAAAAAGTGTTTTTCCTAAATCTGCTTTAAATATTAATACAATTGCGGTTGGTCCGGGATGTGGCGGTAAAAATCCGTGTGTAACTGACAATGCAGATACCATAGTAATAGCCAGATAAATGAGCGGCAAACCGGTTTCTGCTGCAATTGTAAAAACAAGCGGTACAATAATTACAAATCCAACGTTATAAAACAAAACGATGCCGACAATAAAGCTCGTCAATAATACAGCGATATTGACATTTTTTTTTCCGAAAAAAGCTATGAGTT
>JAYTNA010000241.1:0-1835 GCA_043748865.1 Saprospiraceae bacterium | reverse complement strand
ACAGAGCAACTGACGTAACTACTTGGGATATTGCTTTAGTTAGCCAACACGTATTAGGTATCAAAGCATTAGGTAGCGCATATAAAATCATCGCTGCTGACGTTGACAAATCAGGTGAAGTTGACGCAACGGATATGTTACACATGCGTCGTTTTATCTTAGGTATCACATCAACATTACCTGCGGGTACTTGGAGATTTATTGACAAATCTTACGCGTTCAAAAATTCAGCTAATCCATTCGGAGAAGATTTCCCTGAGTATGTAAACGTAAACAATTTCACTGCGGCTCAAAGTGCAAACTTTGTAGCGGTTGAAATCGGTGACGTTAACAACTCTTACGAATTGGCTCCAAGTGCGGTAGTACGTACTGCTAAAACAGTAACGTTGAACGTTGACGATATGAATGTTGTAGCAGGTAACGAATATACTGTAAATGTAACGGCATCAGATTTGAATGCAAAAGCATTACAAGGTACATTTAGTTTCGACGGTGCAACTGTAACATCATTGAAACCGGGTAACTTAAACGGTATCTCTGATGCTAACTTTAACGTAAAAGCTAATGCAGTAGCAACAAGCTGGAATGGTGAAGCAGCAAAAGACGCATCTGTTGCAGCTATCACTTTCAGAGCAGACAAATCAGGTAAATTAAGCGATATGTTATCTTTCGGTAGTGCAATCACTAAATCTGAAGCTAACGACGCTCAAGGTAATACAGCTAATGTAACGTTGAAATTCAACACAGGTAAAGTATCAGGTAGCGAGTTCGCTTTATACCAAAATACACCAAACCCTGTTGAAAATTCAACTAAAATTGGTTTCAGCTTACCAAGCGATCAAAACGCACGTTTATCTGTAATCGCAGTTGACGGTAAAGTTATCATGATGAAAAATATCAGTGGTAAAGCAGGTTATAATGAATTATCAATCAGCAAATCTGAATTAAACGCAAGTGGTGTATTCCACTATCGTTTAGATACTCAAGATAACTCAGCTACTAAAAAAATGATCATCATTGAGTAATAATGTTTAGTGGTTAATGGTTAATGGTTAATGGTTAATTACTGTTTCAACAAATAGTAACAACCATTAATCATTAACAATTAACAACTAACAATTAAAGATTATATGCTTTAAATCGGTTTTTGGGATGGCCTCTCGCGACAACAGTCTGCGAGGGGCTTTTTTTATAAAGGTTAATGGTTGATGGTTAATAATTGACGTTAATAGGCTTGAAATTTAATCAAACATTGCTTCCTTTGCGAAAAACTTTACGTTCCCTGCATTAAAATTAACCACAGCAATTCGCAAAGTTTTTTGTGAAAGACGCAAAGAAAAATTAAAAACGTTTAAAGCAAATCTTTTGAAAATCAATGATTTTTAATTCTTAATTCTTTTGTTAAGTAATACCTTCCACCAAAATGTCGGACTTTTCAATTGTTTCGACAAATTCACATCGTTGAAAACATAAGCGAAAGTGCGCGCCAAATGGATATTTCTACCCACCAACCATACCAAGCCATTAAAAAACCATTGCCTTTTAAATTGTCGCTGAAACCAATAACTCACTTGAAATTCTTGTCCGCGCATCCGATAAATGCGTGTATCGTAATCTTTTAATTTTGATGCCGAATAATTATTTTCACGCACACAAATCACTGCTTGTTCGGCAGCAACAATTCCGGAAAGCATGGCATTCGCAATACCTTCGCCGGTGAGCGGATCTATAAGGCTCGCGGCATCACCTACAAGCATATAAGCATCACCGGAAAGTTGTCGCTTTTTACTCGCTAACGGCAAACCGAAACCTTGAACGTCGCCGACAAGTTCCGC
>JAYTNA010000240.1:0-1504 GCA_043748865.1 Saprospiraceae bacterium | reverse complement strand
TATATCGTTCAGTAATGTTTCTTGTGCAGGTGGCAGTACAGGTAATGCTTCTTCTTTTTTCTTAGTTTTGTCGTATGCTTTTAACATCAAGTAAAGTACTGTACCGATGATTAAAAAATCAATGACAGCTTGAATAAATGCACCATATTCAATTTTCACACCATCAACAGTTGTTACGGCTGTACTGAAATTTGTGCCCTCGCCAAGAACAATAGAAATAAGTGGCGTTATGATTTTTGATACTAACGCATCAATAATTTTTGAAAAAGCACTGCCTATTATAACAGCGACTGCTAAATCAATCACATTACCGCGCATTAAAAATTTTGAAAAGTCTTTGAACATAGTAGTTTTCTTGTTTAAATTGAAAAATTGTTATAATAAAAGTAACAGAGTTAAAATTTATTTTTGAAGAATTTTAAAAATAGTTTAATTCCTCTGCACGTCTTTTTGCAATAATTTCTTTTATACCGCGCCATCTTTGTCCTAACAAACGATTCATACTTTTATCTACGACATAGTGTCGTGCAATTGAAAAAGCACCTTTCGCTCTGCGTGCGTAACTTTCATTGGCGCGAAGCGCAATCGAGTATCCGCCGTCTGTGTATTCTATATAATGCCAAAAACCGCTCGGAATAAAAATAGTATCTCCCGGATTTAAAATCACTTCATAGCCGGTTACTTTTGATAATGCCGGAAATTTTTTATAATCCGGATGATTGACATCTACATAACTTGCCACTGTATATGGATGATGATAAAGATATTTCGATTGTTCGGGTGAAAACAAAACCACGCGCTTGCGCCCGTGTAGTTGATTCAAAAAAACATGACTCATATCTATATCATAGTGCATCGGCGTAACAGAACCTTGTCCGCCAAAAAACATAAATGGAAAATCTTTGAAAAAACCGTCCATAATTGTCGGTAATTCAAAATCTTCTACCATTTCGGGGGCGTGTTTAAAAATGTTCCACAAAAAAATGCGATAAGGCATCGGACCGCGTTCCACGAGTGTGAGATATTCTCCAAAACTCATGTACATTTCCGGTTCCATATAACCCTTGCCTGGTTTAGAATAATTGGGCGTAATAATCGGTACTTCTAATTGACCGTATTTTTTTTTCAACTTATCAATTGTCCAATTGGTTTTGGCTGTCCAATTATTCATCAAATCGGTGAATACAACGGGTTTCAGCGGCTCAAGGTAATTTTCCGCAAAAACTTCTCTTGTTAATCCGCTTTTTTTTTCGATTGGCTGTAACGTCAACATTTTTTATTGGATTGAGATGAAAAAAATTTATTTTTTAGTGTTTAGCAATGAAATGTTTGATATGGATCAAAATTTTTACCCGCCACTACCCTAATCTACCGGAAATCAAAGATAATAAACTTAAGAGCAAGTGTTCATGAAAGACTTAAAATAAAAAAAATCGTCACGTAAATTCGCTGTATTCACAACGTTATCATTTTATTTTTGTTTTAAAGTCATAAAGTTTAACCA
>JAYTNA010000239.1:0-4569 GCA_043748865.1 Saprospiraceae bacterium | reverse complement strand
TAAAGTTTTAATTGTAGTATCAGCTTGAATTTTATAAGCTGTTTCAGGTTGTTCTTGAGAAAAAATAAAAGTCGCATTTAAAATTAGTATAGCAATTAACAGAGTTTTCATATTTTTTCAATACGATTAAAATTTTATGAATTTATTTGTTTTGGCTATTACTTTCTTATTGGCTTATAAATCAAACTACCGCTTCAAAATTTCTTTATAAATACAATAAATTACAGTCGCATCACCTCTGCCGTCTAAAATCCGATTGTCTAATTGAATAATAACGCGACCGCCGAGTTTTTCAACGGCTTTGCGCGAACGGGTATTGTGTTTATTAATGTAGAAAAGTATATTGTCAACGTGTTGAAAAGCGTAATCCATCAATAAAAATTTTTGAGATTTATTATATATGCCACCCCAATAAGTCTGCGCCAAATAACTCCAACCAATTTCAATCGCGTTTTCTGATTCCGGGACCGGATTAAATCTTGTACTGCCGATGATGTTGTCGTTTTTTTTATCTATCACCACAAACGCACCGCCTGAAGCCAACGATTCTTTGAAAAAAGCCGCAAATCCAACCGGTTGAGCGCGTTCTTTTGCCGGATGTTGTTCCCAAATTAAAGGGTCGGAGGCAACTTTAAATAAATTATCAAAATCTTCAATTTTCAGAGGTCGGATGATGATTAAATCGTTTTGTAATGTTGGTTGCAGGTCGAAGTGTATTTTTATTTGTTTTTTTAAATACTTTTGTAATGCTTCAATACGGCGTTGAAGTTTTTCATTATTTCACTTTTGCAATTTTTTTTTAAATATCAGGTAAAAGGTTTAAATTTGTCAAAAATATAAAAAATGACAGTTACAGTCGAATTACTCAGCGAAGATGCACTTGAATTGCTTCGGCAATTAGAAAAGCTCTCTATTCTGCGTTTGCAAAAAAATACAATTAAAAAAAAACCGGCACTAAAAATTTCTCAACTGCGCGGCACACTAAAAACCGGCTTAACAGTTGATGAAATTGATCATGAATTAAAAAATCTCCGCAACCAATGGGAACGCGATTTCTCTTAGACACTAATAGTGTTATTTATTATCTTGATAACGCGCTTCCAAAGCTGACAATGATTTTTTTAGACAAAATATTGGATATTGAAACAAATATTTCAGTCATTTCAAAAATCGAACTACTTGGTTGGTATATACCTACTGAAGTGTCTATCCAACCTGTACAAAACTTTGTAAATATTGCTACAGTATTATCTTTAACTGAACCCATTGTTGAAAAAGTAATAGAAATTCGACGAAGTAGAAAAATAAAATTACCGGATGCCATTATAGCCGCTACGGCTCTTGTGCACAATTTAGAAATTATAAGTCGCAATAAATCTGACTTTTCAAATATTAAAGGACTTGTTTGTTATGATCCTTTTACAGAATTATAAATTAGTTTAGGTATATATTCCAAAAAAATTCGTCGAAATCATTTAGTATAAACTTCCACTTTTAAGGGTCGGCTGATAAGTAAATCGTTTGTCTGCATAAGAATAGCTTTTGGTGATATCTAAGTCGGAGAATTTCATTGTAAATTTTTAATAACGATAATATTTTTCAACTACTTTTGAATACGAAAAGTACATACTAAAATTAGACTTTGTTATCAGTCTCTTCCATAAACTTTATCATCAATTCGTCCTCAAAACCGAAAATTATTAAAGCTTGTTTTATTCTGTCAAATTTTTGTTTATTAGAAAAGTTTGTTTCTATGAAATAACTATCGTTTAATTTCACATAAGGACTTATTTTATTTTGATTATATTGCGTTAAGCCTATTTTAGTGCCAATTTCTGTTGTAAAAAAAGTTTCCGGTTGCAAATCAAAAAGCCGCTTAAATACTTCTACATAAAGTTTGGCAACTTGATTAACTTCAATTTTATTATCAAAAAAAATAGCATATTCTAATTTTTTGTCAGTAGGATCATCTGCATCAAAAATATTTTCTTCGTTACTATCCAGTCGTTCTTCTACGCTAATATTTGGCATCAGCCAAATATTCAAAGCCCTTTCAGAAATAAAATTATACCGCTTTTCAATTTCTGTCCTATCCCATTTATCAATAACAGCCAAGTATTTATTGAGCCATAATCTACTTGCTTTGTAACCGGCTTCCTGCAAATCTCTTTTTTCTATGAATGACTTGTTCCCAAGTTTTCCGTTGTTACCAGATAAAGTCAAATTAGCGATTGTGTTGAGATAATTATCTTTAATGAAATTAAATTCATCGGTTCCAAGTTCGATTTTCCATTTCTGATCAGGATTTTGTGGAAATATATGCTCAACTGTAATATCCTGATTACCATCGATCAAAACGAATTCTTTATTTTCAAAATTTTCTAGTCGTTCAAGGAAGTAGGTTCTATTCTTTGATTTAATGTTGTAAACATCTTTAGTTTTTAATGCCTCAATGACTTCTTTATTTTTAGGAAAACGCTGGCTTCCTGTTCTTTGTAGTAAAGATTTTTGAATCGAATATAAATAATTATTGTGATCAACTTTTTCATAAAGCGACATAAAAATTTTATTCAAGGCATTAGTGGGCAATCCAAGAATAAACCGCCTCCAAGCGAATGATTGAACTAACTCTAAAATTTTTATAAATGTATCTTTCTGAATAATTTTCTTAAAGTAATCGTCATAGACTTTCATCAAGAATGGGTAGGCCACATTGATTTCAAGTCTATTGATGTATTCTAATTGCAAACGAATGTCTTTATCACTTTCTTTTTTCGGATTCAGCAGTTTGTTATAATGTTTTACTAGCGATTTAATTCTGGAAAGATTTTTTCTAATTCTTCAAGAGTTGATGTCGGGTATTTTTCTTTGAATTCTATATAAACTTTACCTTTATTAGGAATATTATTACTCTCAAGTGTTAAGTAATCGCGGATAAAGTCCGAAACGCGACTGATATTAAGTGTTTCATCTTTTGCCAACTTTTCAATGTATTCCCAATAGCTCGAATATATTTTGTTTTGATCTTTGCGATTAAGTCCTATTAAAATATAATTTCTAATTAAGTCTGATTGTGCAAGTTCTAATCCTGTTGAATTTAAACTTTCAAATATTCTTTGTGGATCGTCCTTTTCACGGTCAAGTGAAACTTCCACAAACATCAGTTTTGACAATCCGTTAAGAACAGTTTGGTAGTTTTCCTTTGTAATACGTTCTCTAAAATAATTAAAGTTATCAATTAGTCTTGAAAAATTAGGATACTCCTCATTCTCATCACTGCGAAGTAAGTATTTTAATGCGCGGTCATTGTTTTCAGTGGGACGTAATTTTAATTTTTCTTCTTCCGGCGAAAATTTATTAATCAAATAGGTTTCGCTAATTTCATTTACTAATCCTTCATCTTTCAAGTCTTTAGCTATTTTGTGAATAACTAAGTAGATAAGTGTTAAAGTTGTAAGTCTTTGTTGACCATCAATAATACACAACTCTTTGATTCTTGCCGCAATATAAAGATCGTCGTGAACATAGACAATGCTGCCAATAAAATGAGCATTCATTTTTTTAGAAACACCAACTTCAAAAATATCATTTAGAAGTTGCTTGCACTGCGCTATCGTCCAATCATAATTTCTTTGATAGACCGGAATAACGAATTGAGTCTTATTTGAAGATAAAAAATCTTCAACCTTTGTTTCGTTCGCTTTCATAATTAATATTTTGTTACAATTTAAAATTAAAACTCAAATTCAAACGCTCACATTTATTTTTGCCGAATGTACAGCCTCCGTCATTTCCTCAATCAATGTCGGTTCTTTTTCAAAAGCGTTGCCGACGACGATAATATCGGCACCGGCGCGGGCGTTGATGCCGGCGCGTTCCGGTGTGCGCATGCCGCCACCGATGATAAGCGGAATTGAAATAGATTGACTTACAAGTTGTATCATCGTTTCCGAAATCGGTTGACGTGCACCGCTACCGGCATCCATATAAATCGTTTTCAAACCCAACATTTCGCCGGCGAGTGCCGTGCAATACGCAATTTCATCTTTGTGCGACGGAATAGGCGTTGTACCTGATATATAGGATGCCGTTGTCGCTGCACCGCCGTCAATGAGCATATAGCCGGTAGAAATAATTTCGAGTAAAGTATTTTTTAAAATCGGAGCCGCAAGAACGTGTTGACCAATTAATAAATCCGGATTGCGCCCGGAAATGAGCGAAAGAAATAAAATACCGTCTGCTTTTTTATTAATTTGCTGCGGACTGCTCGGAAAAAGTATCGTCGGAATTGTGCTTTGAGATTTCAGTGCGTCGAGACAATAATCCATCATATCGTCGAGAATCAAACTGCCGCCGACAAAAAAATAATCCACTTTAGCAAGTATAGCATATTCAATAACGCGACTCATGTTGGCTAATCGCATTTTATCAGGGTCTATCAGAACAGCTAGACGCTTTTCTTTGTTCTTTTTGGCTTCTGTAAAGGATGTATAAATAGGGCTTTTCATTCAAAAAATTTGCTCAAAGATAATTGTTTTTTACAATTTACGATTTACGAATTACGAATTA
>JAYTNA010000238.1:0-5875 GCA_043748865.1 Saprospiraceae bacterium | reverse complement strand
TCTTGTGGTATTGTTGACGGAGCCGCTGCTTTACTTATAGGCAGTGAAAAAACAGCCATGAAATTAAATCTAAAACCGCGTGCGCGTATCGTTTCTAATGCTGTCGTCAGTTGTGAGCCAACGATTATGCTAATGGGTCATATTTCTTCGGCAAAAAAAGCATTAATAAAAGCCGGACTCAAAGCAAATGATATTGATATTTGGGAAATAAATGAAGCCTTTGCCGCAGTCGCACTCGTTTTTCAAAAAGAAATGACTATTGATCCGCAAATGATGAACGTCAATGGCGGTGCTATTGCTTTTGGACATCCGTTAGGTGCCAGCGGTGCGATGCTCGTTGGTATAGCATTAGATGAATTGGAACGTACCGGAAAAAAACGCGCACTTATTGCAGTGCCGAGCGGTGGTGGTATGGGTGTTGCGACTATTATTGAACGCGTTTAAACCATTTTGGATTTTGGATTTATTGACTGTCTATTTCTATTTCAAGTATACTCATTTCAGAATTTTATCGAGCAATGAAAATTTTTTGTCGCCGCCAAAAATCAAGAAATCTAAAATCTAAAATCCAAAATCCAAAATCCAAAATATTTATTACTATCTTTGCGCTTCAAAAATAAAAAAAAAGTATGCTACTTTCAATGACGGGGTATGGACGTGTAGTACGCGCTTTCGGCGAAACTAAAATCACCATAGAAGTGCGTGCGCTTAATTCAAAACTTACGGATATTCGGTTCAAAATGCCGTCTAACTATAAAGAAAAAGAAATTGATTTGCGTCGTACAATTACCGAACAAGCAGAGCGCGGAAAAATTGACGTAAATATCAACGTCGAATCGCTTTCGGGCGAAGGTGCGTATATCATCAATCACGAACTTTTCAAACGCTATCATGCCGAACTCACGCAATTAAAAAAAGAATTGGGCATAGAATCCGGCGACATTTTGCAAGCCATTGCACGTCTGCCGAACGTTGCAGGGGGCGAAGATGTGCCTCTAAGCGATGAACAATGGGCAGAAACCGAAGCCGCGCTGAATGATACACTTAAAGATTTTTTGAATTTCAGAGTGAAAGAAGGCGAAGCGATGGAAAAAGATTTACGTCTGCGTAACAAAAATATTTTAGAAAAATTAGAAGATGTAAAAAAGTTTGAAGGCGGTCGCATGGAAAAAATGCGTCAACGGATGCGCCAAAATTTGGAGGAGTATATGAATAAAGAAAATGTTGATGAAAATCGTTTTGAACAAGAAGTCCTTTTTTATTTAGAAAAAATTGACATCACGGAAGAAAAAGTGCGGCTTGCTCAACATATTCGTTTTCTCGAAGACACGCTTAATGATAAAAAAAATACATCGAAAGGGAAAACTCTAAATTTTATCGCTCAAGAAATGGGACGCGAAATAAATACACTCGGCTCAAAAGCCTACTCTGCCGATATTCAACACGTCGTAGTTGCGATGAAAGATGAATTGGAAAAAATGAAAGAAATGATTGCGAATGTAGTTTAGTCGGTTAGTCGGTTAGTCTAAAGATATTTCTTACGACTAACCGACTAACCGACTAACCGACTAACCGACTAACCATGAAAAAACATAAAAATAAACTTATCATTGTGACGGCACCTTCTGGAGCGGGAAAAACGACGATTGTACACCATTTAATAAATACTTTTCCGGAATTAGAGTTTTCAATTTCTGCAACGAACAGACCTAAACGCGAGAAAGAAACAGACGG
This sequence comes from Saprospiraceae bacterium, assembly GCA_043748865.1. Classification (GTDB taxonomy): domain Bacteria; phylum Bacteroidota; class Bacteroidia; order Chitinophagales; family Saprospiraceae; genus JAAFJT01. Next base: position 4,141 of record JAYTNA010000238.1, on the reverse strand, counting down.
CATAGACTATTATTTTATTTCTTCGGAAGATTTTAAAAATAAAATAGCGCATAAAGAATTTTTGGAGTATGAAGAAGTTTATACCGGTCGTTTTTATGGCACATTAAAATCGGAATTGGAACGTTTATGGCAGCAAGATAAATGTATTATTTTTGACGTGGAGGTTAAGGGTGCAGTGAATATTCAAAAAGCATATCCGGCAGTTTCCCTATCAATTTTTATAATGCCGCCATCAAAAGAAATTTTGCTGGAACGTTTAAGACAACGTAACACGGAAACGCCGCAAACGTTGAATCAACGCATGGAACGCGCCGAAGAAGAATTAACTTATGCACCGCGTTTCAACGCAACTATTGTCAACGATAATTTACAAGACGCACTTATTAAATCAGAAAATTTAGTGCGGGATTTTTTAATTAAAAAATAGACTTACGGACGGTGGACTTACTGACGATAGAAATAAATTATAATATCTATAATCAATAAGTCCATCCTCAGTAAGTCCATTGTCTCTTAATATGAATAATATCTTAATTATAGGTGCCGGTCGCTCATCATCCGCTTTGATTGATTATGTTTTGGCGCAAGCACAAATTTATAATTGGCACGTCACGGTAGCAGATGCAGACCATGAATTAGCAACACGTCGCGTTAATAATCATCCGAACGGACGCGGTACTTGGCTTGATGCACTCAAAGTAAATGACAGACGTGAACTCATTGGTCGCGCCGATGTCGTTGTTTCTTTATTGCCCGCGCATTTACACCTTGAAGTCGCCCAAGATTGTTTGAAACTGAAAAAACATTTAATTACGGCATCGTATATTTCCAAACAATTGTATGCTTTGGGTGATGAAGCACGTGAGCGTGCTTTGATTTTTATGGGTGAAATGGGTCTGGATCCGGGAATTGATCACATGAGCGGCAAACAAAAAATTGATCAAATAAAAGCAAAAGGCGGTCGCCTCAAATCTTTTAAATCTTATACGGGTGGTTTGGTTTCGCCGGAAAGTGATGACAATCCATGGCATTATAAATTTTCTTGGAGTCCGCGCAATGTAGTTTTAGCGGGACAAGGTACGGCGCAATATCTCGAAGACGGTAAATTAAAATACGTGCCTTACAACCGTATTTTCGCCGAAGCACAACCTTTAGAAGTGCAAGATTCAAAAGAAGAATATGAAGCTTATGTTAATCGCGATTCATTATTGTACCGCGATTTATATGATTTAGGTCCGATAAATAATTTGGTGCGCGGTACAATTCGTCGTAAAGGCTTTTGTAAATCTTGGAATGCTTTGGTGAATATAGGTTTAACAGACGGCTCTTTTCCGATACTTGACTCCGAAGAAATTACTTACCATGAATTGCTTGATGCGTACGTTTCCAATTCATTGGTCGGGGGCAGTTTGAAAGAAAAAATTGCACATCTTATCGGCGAAACGGTTGATTCGGATGTTATAAAGAATTTAGAATGGCTCGGTTTATTCACGAAAAAGAAAATCAGAATGAAAAGTGCCACGCCTTCACTTATTCTCGAAAATTTATTGCTCGAAAAATGGAAACTGCAAAAAAATGATAAAGATATGGTGATTATGCAGCACGAATTGGAATATGAATTGGCGCGTAAAAATTATCGCCTCATTTCAACACTCACCATGAAAGGCATTGACGGCGAACACACTGCCATGTCGCGTTTGGTCGGTTTGCCGCTCGGTATTTTTGTAAAACACGTTATGCTCGGTAATATAAATTCTATCGGAGTCAATATTCCGGTGATGAAAGAAGTTTATGATCCGGTTCTGAAAGAATTGGAAGATTATGGCGTAGTGTTTAAAGAAACCGAAAAACAAATAAAATAGTTTAGTCGGTTAGTCGGTTAGTCAGTTAGTCTGAAATGAAACGGCTAACCGACTAACCGACTAACCGACTTTATGAAATTTTTCGCTACCTACTTCGACAAAAATTATATTCACTTTTTCTTGACCTTATATGAATCGTTGCAAACGCATTGCAACGATTTTGCTTTTTACGCAGTTTGTCTCGATGACGTTGCTTTTCAACGTGTGAGTGAAAAAAAATTGCCGAATGTAATAGCGATTTCCTTTTCGGAATATGAAAAAACCAATCCCGATTTATTGAAAGTAAAACCGACACGCTCAAAAGTGGAATATATTTTTACTTTAGGTCCGTCCGTTTTGATGCATCTGTTTGATACTTATTCGGAAATAGATTTACTCACCTACTTGGATTCCGATTTATATTTTTTTGATAATCCGCAATATATTTTCGATGAAATAGGTAATCACGACATCGGCATTATCAGTCATAAACTTACGGGTTGGAAAAAAAAATATGAAATTCACGGTATTTACAATGTCGGTTGGGTCAGTTTCAGACGCAGCGAACAAGGTTTGGCGTGTTTGAAACAATGGCGCGACGATTGTCTTGATTGGTGTTACGATAAAGTAGAACCAAGTCGCTACGCCGACCAAAAATATTTAGATACATGGCCCGCACAATTTCCGACACTAAAAATAATCGAACAACTCGGTGCCAATCTTGCGCCTTGGAATGTGGGAGATTATGAATTAAGCTTTGAGCTTTTAGCTTTGAGCTTAAAGCTGCAAATATTTGTCAACTCAAAGCTCAAAGCTAAAAGCTCAAAGCTCAAAGCACCACTCGTTTTCTATCATTTTTCAAGTTTGAAGCAACGCAAATCTTGGTTGTTCACGGTCGGAACAAGTATGTATCATTTTAGGTTGACCGGGATTTTGCGCCACAATATCTACGGTGTATATATTCCGGCACTGCAAAAAAATTTACTCGCCGAACAAGGCGCACAAAAAACTTTTAATAAACGGCGTCAAAAAAATAAATTTTTTAATCGCGAAAACTTTCTTACACTTTTTCGAAAAATCATTTATCCGGATTATTTAATTTTTTGGAAGGGGAAAATTTATTAAAATCTCAAACAACAAATATTTTCAAAAATCGTATATCATTCGTGTGCTTTTTCCAAATCCGAAAATCAAACCGACTCAATGAAAAAAATACTCTTGACTTGCCTGTTATTAGTCAATGCTGCTTCTGTTTTCTGTCAAATAGATACTTTAACAGATAAAAAAATACGCGAACAAGCTCTGACAGAGATACAAAACAAATTAGACCGAAAAACAAAATCTTTGGACTCAACGGTGTCGCGTTTAGATGCTAAATTAGATAATTTAGATCGCGCCATTGTTTCGTCGCGCAGTGCTTCCAATAAGGCGGATAAATTGTATGAGCGGGTGCAATCTTTAGAAAAGCGGCAAACGACTTTGGAAGAAAATGAACTGAATGTTTATCAAGCCAATTATCAATCAGCCGTTGTGAATTTGGTTTCTATGGACAGAGAAATAAAACCGCTTTTATTATTCGACGTTGCCAAAAACTTTTTTTCTTCCATGACGGATGCGGGTAATCCGATGAATTATCCGGGTTACAATGCATGGTTCAAAACTTTTAAGGTTTATATAGAAGATCAAAAATCGAAAGATTCGCATTTGTTGGTGTTGAGTAACCTTATCGCGCTTGCCGGCGATATTACGAAAGGTGCGCCTTTTGCCGGTCCGTTGGCACAATCTATGTTTCAAGGTATCGGTAGCTATATTAATTCGTTGGGAAAAAACAAAAAAGAATTGCGCTCCGAAAGCGAAAAAATGTTTGTCTTAACGGCTAAACTTAGTCAGTTTACGCACGATAAAAATTTGATTGACAACGAATGGCAAAGTATCACGAAAGAGTTAGACGGGCTGCAATCGCTGTACGACCAAACTTTGAATAAAAATTTAACGCTGCTAACTATTTCCAAGCCCGATTTTCAAACACAATTTACTAAAGAGTATGACGCGAACAGTCGCGTAAAATATGTGCAAACGCTCTCGCAAAAAGCCTCGGATTTTGTATTCGCCCAAAAAACATTACATCCGAAAGATTGGAAAGAACCGGTTTATTATCAAGAAATGGATATCCAATCTTTAAAATTGCGTTTCGGCAGAATCACGATGCGCATCAGCGAGAATATGGATAAATACACCGACTTGATTAAGAAATATAAATCCGATCCCGACTTAGGTGCAAAAATTATGAGCCTCGAATC
>JAYTNA010000237.1:0-9452 GCA_043748865.1 Saprospiraceae bacterium | reverse complement strand
TTTATTCCGGTGAAATGCCGCGTTTTATAGACGCGGCGTTTTTTTTAGTCTCCCTAAGTTGTATTCACCAACTTTTTTTATGAAAACAAAACTATTTTTGATAACAAATCTGCTGTTTTTATGCGTGTACGGAAATGCACAAAGCGGTTGGACTCGCGCAAAAAATTCAAGCTATTTTAAATTAGCGGCTTACATGATTGCCGGTGATCAATACTACGGTGTAAACGGTAATTTTAATGCGGGCGCGAATAACTATTATCAGCAAGCTTTGACAGTTTACGGTGAGTATGGTATTACTAAAAATATAACGGCAATTGTCAATTATCCGTTTCTGAAATTTCAACACTTTGAAGGTTATTCCAATAGCACCGGCACCGGCAATCCGCAAGTAGAATTAAAATTTTCTGTTTATAAAATAATTCCTGTTTCTTTTTCTGTTGGTGCAGAAACACCTATCTCGGCTCAGGATAATTTTATTTATGCTAAAACGCCAAACCCGTTAGGGTCTTATGATTATTACAATTTGCCGACAGGCTATCCGGATTTCAGTTATTGGGGAACTTTAGCTGTATCGAGCAGTTGGGGCAATTTACCGGGGTGGACTTCTTTGTTCACGCAATATATTGTACGCGGTAACGGATACAGCAATCAATTGAAAACAGGTTTAGAAATTGGTTACAGATGGACACCGAAATTTTATACTAATGCGCGTTTGGTCGGGTTTTTTCAAATGCAAAAAAATATTCAAGCTAAAGCCGGTTCACTCACAAACGGGCAAGGAACGGAATTTACAACGCTCGGTTTGGGAGCAGGGTATAAATTTTCTAAAAAATTCACCGCCACATTTGATTATCAATTTTATAATGACTTACTTGTGTCGCGTAAAAATGTTTACTCAACGCCGTTTTTTCAATTAGGTATTGCCGCGGAATTATAACGATTTTGGATTTTGGATTTTACGATCCGAACATCCAACATCCAACATCTAAAATCATAAAATGAACGTCCTCATTATCGGTAACGGCATTGCCGGCATAACAGCTGCGCGACATTTGCGCAAACTCAGTGATGACGTGACCATCACGGTTATTTCTGATGAAACCGATTATTTTTTTAGTCGCACTGCATTAATGTACGTTTTTATGGGACACATGAAGCATCAAGATGTGCAACCTTACGAAAATTGGTTTTGGGAAAAAAATCGCATTAATTTAGTTCGTGCGCGTGTGACCGAAATTAATTTTGATTTAAAACAACTTCATATAAACGCCGATAAAATTTTATCTTACGACAAACTCATCATCGCAACCGGTTCAAAACCAAATAAATTTGGTTGGAAAGGACAAGATTTACTCGGTGTTCAAGGTCTTTATCATTGGCAAGATTTAGAAACGATGCAACAACAAGCTAAAAAAGGCGTGCGTCGTGCCGTGATTGTCGGTGGCGGGTTAATTGGTATTGAGATGGCAGAAATGTTTTTATCACATAAAATTCCGGTAACATTTTTGGTGCGTGAAAAAAGTTTTTGGAATACGGTTCTCCCGTCCGAAGAATCAGAAATGGTAAATCGGCACATTAAAGAACACGGTATAGATTTGCGCCTCGAAACGGAATTGTCGGAAATTTTAGATGAAAATAACGATGGCGTTGCCGATGCTGTGATTTTAAAATCCGGAGAAAAAATTGTCTGCGATTTTGTGGGGTTAACGGTGGGCGTGAGTGCAAATATAAATTTCGTACAAACAAATACGCAATTAAAAATCAATAAAGGCATCATCGTCAACGACTTTTTAGAAACAAATATCGCCGACGTTTATGCGATTGGTGATTGTGCGGAAATAGATAAACCTCAAATCGGCAGAAAATCTATTGAAGCTGTTTGGTACACAGGTAGAATGATGGGAGAAACAGTTGCGAAAAATATTATTGCAGGTAGAGACGCGGTGCATCGCGTCTCTACGGTGCCGACACCATACAATCCCGGCATTTGGTTTAATTCCGCTAAATTTTTGGACATTGAATATCAAGTGTACGGCGAATTGACAGGCGAATATATTTATTGGGAACATACGGACGGCAAAAAATCTATCAGAATTTGCTACGATAAAGATACCGGCGCGGTGCGCGGATTTAATTTAATGGGTATAAGATACCGTCACGCCGTTTGCGAAAAATGGATAGCCGAACAAACGCACATCGAAGAAGTATTACAACATCTCGGCATGGCAAACTTTGACCCGGAATTTTTTAAAGAATATGAAAAGGCTGTCGTAGATATTTATAATAAAAATACCGGAAAAAATATTGCGTTAAAAACAAAGCGCGGGCTAAATCCGGTTTTAAAATTTTTAATGCCACACAAATCGTAAATTCAAAATCGTAAAATGGAACCATCTCTGTCGCTTGCTAATCCGATGCCGTTGCATACTTCAACGAGACAAAAAATAGCTTTATCCGCCGTCGGTATCGGTGTGTTGATGTTGATCTTAGCATGGACGAGTGCCGGTGCGGTGATGAATTTTATTTCGCCGACGTCGTATTTATTTTTATGCGTTGCTATGGTGACAATCGGCAGTTTAGTTTTTGCCGGAGAAGAATACGCCCACCATCCGGCAGGCATAAAAAATAATTTAGTTTGGATGCGCGGTTTAACTGCGCGCGGTATTTTTGCTTCGATACTCGGTATCGTTCTATCCGGATTTTATATTTGTTTATATTGGTATCCCGAATTTTTAGTCGGCGTGATAAAAATGTTTGACCCTTTGAGTTGGTTTTTTCGGCATCAACCCGCCAATCAATGGTTTACATACGGCAGTATTTATACACTTTCCGTACTCATCATGGGCGCAAAATTTGCAATGAAATACCGCCATAACCGTTATCAACTGATTCGCACAGCGAGTGTTTGTTTTTTTCAATTAGGTTTTTCGTTTCTTATTCCGAATTTTTTGGTTTTGATGAATAAACCGGAATATTATTTCACTTATTTCTGGCCCCTTGATTCTTATAAATTGCGTCCGGATTGGTTTTATAATTTCACGCACAACGGCAATATCGGTTTATTTATGTTGACAACTTCTGTCATTTTGACTTTTATAGCAACGCCGGTACTCGCTTATTTTTATGGTAAACGTTGGTATTGTTCGTGGGTATGCGGTTGCGGCGGCTTGGCAGAAACTGCGGGCGATCCGTTCAGGCATTTAGCCGATAAAAGTTTAAAAGCATGGCGTATCGAGCGTTGGATGGTTTATTCGGTTTTAGTTTTTGTAACTATTATGACGCTGTTATTGTGGATTAATTCTGCGTATCAAGGTGCGATTCTCGGCAGTATTTCTATTCAGTTTTCAAAAGCGTATGGATTTTTTATTGCTTCTATGTTTTCCGGTGTAATCGGTGTCGGTTTTTATCCTTTAATGGGTGCGCGTGTTTGGTGTCGTTTCGGTTGCCCGCAAGCAGCGATATTGGGTTTGTTCCAAAGAAAAAAATCTAAATTTCGCATCACAACCAATGGCGGACAATGTATCAGTTGCGGCAATTGTTCCACTTATTGTGAAATGGGCATTGATGTGCGCGCTTATGCACAACGTGGTGAAGATATTGTACGCGCATCGTGTGTCGGTTGCGGTATCTGTTCAGCCGTTTGTCCGCGCGGCGTTTTGAGATTAGAAAACGGATAAATTAATTGCGAATTACGAATAAAACTACAAAAATGGAGTTAAAAAAATCTTTTGAATAGAAATAATACCCAATACTTCTTATCTAAAACAAAGTTCCTTGCGGCGGCGGTACTTCGCCGATATGTTTGTAGGCTTTTTCTGTCGCTTCACGTCCGCGAGCAGTGCGTTGAAGGTAGCCCTCCATAATTAAAAACGGTTCGTGTACTTCTTCAATCGTACCGGCTTCTTCTCCTACCGCTGTTGCGATTGTGGTTAAACCCACCGGTCCCCCTTTAAATTTAAGAATAATCGTCGTGAGAATGCGATTATCCATTTCATCTAAACCGCTTTCATCCACATTAAGCGCATTCAATCCGAATTGTGCGATGGCAATATCAATAGCACCCGTGCCTTTCATTTGTGCAAAATCACGCACCCGCCGCAACAAAGCGTTGGCAATCCGGGGTGTACCGCGACTGCGACGCGCAATTTCAAACGCACCATGATCGTCGATTGGTACTTTTAAAATACTTGCGGAACGGAAAATAATATTTTTCAACGTATTCACATCATAGTAATCGAGTAAACAATTGATGCCGAAACGCGCCCGCATTGGAGCCGTGAGTAAACCCATGCGCGTTGTTGCACCCACCAAAGTAAACGGATTGAGTACTAATTGAATTGAACGCGCATTCGGTCCCGAATCAATCATGATGTCAATTTTATAATCTTCCATTGCCGAGTAAAGATATTCTTCGACAACAGTATTCAATCTGTGAATTTCATCAATAAAAAGTACGTCTCCGGCATCGAGATTGGTGAGTAAACCCGCCAAATCGCCCGGCTTTTCGAGGACAGGACCGGAAGTCATCTTTAAATTTGCACTCAATTCATTGCTGATAATATGCGCCAGTGTCGTTTTTCCGAGACCCGGCGGGCCATGCAATAAGACATGATCAAGTGCTTCACCGCGCAATTTTGCCGCGCCGATAAATATTTTCAAATTCTCCACCAATTTCGCTTGTCCGCTAAAATCTTCCAAAGCACGCGGTCGCAGTGCTTTTTCAATCATTTTTTCTTCGCTCGATTGATTTTTATTCGTCGTCTCTAAATTTGGGTTTGCCATGATGATGATTCCGGAAAATTTTTGGGCTGCAAATTACGCTGTTTAATTAGGATTTTCACTATTTTTAGTACCCAATAAAAATGCAACAAAAAATAGCATGAAACTTTTCATTTTTAAAACTAAATTTTCATGAAAATAAAAAAAGCCAAACTACTATTACACAGTACGCTACCGATGTATTTCGTATTGGCTGAATTGAATGCTTCTTTTAACCTAAGGTTTTGTAATCTTTTTTATTTATCCACAGCTCTCAAAGCCGTTTTCAAAATTTTTCCGGTGGCATTCATCGGCAATGCCGACATGAATTGTATGTGGCGCGGATATTTATACGATGCAATGTGTTCTTTCGTAAACTCGATGATTTCGATTTCCGAAACGTTTGTGCCTTCTTTCAAAACCACACAGGCTTTAATTTCTTCGCCATATTGATCGCTCGGTACGCCGATGACGGCAACCATAGAAACCGCGGGGTGTTTGATGATGACTTCTTCGACTTCGCGCGGATAAACATTGAAACCGCCGCGAATAATTAAATCTTTGGTACGGTCAACGATATAAAAATATCCTTCTTCGTCCATCACAGCGACATCGCCGGAGTGTAACCAACCGTTTTTAATCGTGTCGCGAGTAGCTTTTTTATTTTTGTAGTAGCCTTTCATTACGTTATGTCCGCGATAAAGAAGTTCACCTTTTTCGCCGACGGGTAATTCTTTTCCTTTTTCATCGGCAATCATTACTTCTAATCCCCAAATTTTTGTGCCGATAGAACCCGGTTTGCGCGTCAATCCGACTTGATTAAACGTCACCACCGGCGAACCTTCCGACATACCGTAACCTTCATAAATCGGAATATTGAAACGTTTTTCAAAATCGTGTAACACTTGCACCGGTAAACTTGCACCACCGGAAACACCTATGCGCAATGATTTCATCGCTGCTTCAATATTTAATTCATCACTTTTCGCATTCAGCAAACCCCAATACATCGTCGGCACGCCGGCAAAAACGGTGACTTTATGTTTTTCAATGGCGCGAATGACGGCGAGTGCATCGAAGCGTGGAATTAAAATATTGGTGATGCCCATGTATAAACCGATATTCATTTTCACCGTCATGGCAAAAATATGAAACATCGGTAACGTCGTGATGAACACATCTTCATGCACTACTTTAAATAAATTCACGCATGAAACAGCATTCATTAATAAATTACTGTGAGAAAGTTCCGCGCCTTTCGGTCGTCCGGTTGTTCCGGATGTGTAAATAATAACTGCCGTATCATTCGGTTTTGTTTGTGCGGTTGCGAAGGTACCGGCTTCGTCTTTTATAAATTGTCCGAAAGTTTTTAAATTTTCTATGGGTGATGCGTCGGTGATATGCGGCGTGATGACAATTAAATTTTCGCAAGTCGGCACTTCATTGAAACCGGCGGAGCCTTCACGCAGCATCGGCAATTCCGGTGTGCCGACAAAACAAAAATACGCTTTCGCATCAGAATTGCTGAGATGGTAAACTATTTCATCTTTTTTTAAAAGCACGCTCAACGGCACAACAGTGCAACCGGCTTTTAAAATACCGTTGTAAACAATCGGAAAATACGGTAAATTGACGCAACTCAACGCCACTTTGTCGCCGCGTTTGAGTCCGAGTTTTTTCAAACCGTTGGCAACTTTATTTGCTAAGGTATTTATTTGTGTAAACGTAAATGTCGCATCGCCAATTATGTAAGCGATTTTATTCGGGTAGCGGCGTGCGCTGTCTTCGAGTAGAACGGATAAGTTTAACATTATTTTGTTTATTGGTTATTCTTTATTAGTTATCAGTTACTGGTTATCCGTTATTCGTTAGCTTTCATCCATGAAAAGTTGTAATAACGGATAACCGATAACCAATAACCAATAACGGATAACTAATAACAAACCTAAAATTGAAAAAAAAACCAATCACCACCAAATTTTTTTTAAAATTCTGTGAGTTTTATTTTATAATTGTTACAGCCGACTGCCCAAAGGTGTTGATGGTGCGCATTTTTTATAATTTCAAAATATTTATGAGTTGATGCGCAATGCTCAAAATTATTTTGATTGAACGCTATCGGAATTTTTTCATCTATATCGCCATGCGCAAAAAATATTGAATGAATAACTCCTGCTTTTATAAATTTTTTCATAGAGAATTTCTCCGGTTTCAAATTGTTTAAGACAAAGTTAAGGAATGAGAAAGAAATAAGTTCCACCGTTAGCCTTATTCTTTTATGTTCATAATGCTTATCTTTTGCGTTAAATATTACCCGATATTCGCCTTAAATGAAAAGAATTCTGACCAAAAAATAATTAATCGTACAGGAAGAACTTATTTCTTTCTCATTAATAAATTTCATACACAGAAACATAAGTTTTTTACGTTTCTAAAATAGAAAAGAAACTGTTTTCGTGTAGTTTAATCTCGTCGCGGTTTTGAACTACAAGTACGGATTAAAAAAATTATTTTCAATTTTCAATTTATGGATAATTATACAGTTCCCGCGCAAACGCGCATCGGACACATTCATTTGAAAGTAGCAGACCTTGAACGCTCGCTAAAATTTTATCGCGATTTGTTGGGTTTTGAAATTACGTCAATGTACGGAACGCAAGCTGCATTTATTTCTGCCGGCGGTTATCACCATCATATCGGATTGAATACTTGGCACAGTGAAGGTATGTCGCCGGCAAAAGAAAATAGTGTGGGTTTATATCATACGGCGATACTTTATCCGACGCGAAAAGATTTGGCGGGTATTTTAAAAAGACTCGTTGATGCGAAATATCCGCTCACCGGAGCAAGTGATCATGGCGTGTCGGAAGCCTTATATTTGAATGATCCGGACGGCAATGGCGTAGAATTATATTGGGACAGACCAAAAGAACTTTGGTCATACAATCCGGATGGCACTATTGAAATGTTTACAAAACGTTTGGATATGGCGGGGCTATTGGAATTAAATAATGAGGTTTAATTACTTTAATAAACGAATTAACCAATCTATCAATTAACCAATTACCAAAAAAAATCGTAATTTTGCGGCTTCAAAACCAATTGTAATTTCTCACGCATAAAATATCAAATTATGACGGACGTTTTTATTCCGGAATTGCCTAAAAAACCGGTAGTTATTAAGAAACATAATTTCAGTGCAGGTCCTGCAATTTTGCCGGATGAAGTTATTGCACAAGCAGCAGAAGGTGTACGCAATTTAAACGACGGCGGATTAAGTGTATTGGAAATGAGTCACCGCAGTAAAGAAATCGTTGCGATTTTTGATGAAGCAACGGCTCTTATGAAAGAATTGATTGGGTTATCTTCTGATTATGAAGTAGTTTGGTTGAGTGGCGGTGCATCGTCACAATTTTTTATGGTGCCTATGAATTTACTCGGCGACAATGAATCCGCTGCTTATGTGGATACAGGTACTTGGGCATCAAAAGCGATTGACGCGGCAAAACAATTCGGAAAAACGGAAGTATTAGCATCGTCGAAAGCAACAACTTACGACCATATTCCGAAAAATTGGACGGTGCCGACTGATGCACAATATTTGCACATCACGAGCAATAATACGATTTACGGCACACAATATCACGATTTTCCGACAACGGAAAAACCGATTGTGTGTGATATGTCTTCCGATTTTTTAAGTCGCCCGATTCCGATTGAAAAGTTCGGATTGATTTATGCCGGTGCGCAAAAAAATATGGGACCTGCGGGTGTTACGTGCGTAATTATCAGAAAAGATATGCTCGGCAAAACGAAACGTCAAGTGCCGGTGATGTTGCAATACGATACTTTTGTAAAAGAAAAATCAATGTACAATACGCCGCCGGTTTTTCCCGTGTATGTATCTATGCTGACATTGCGTTGGATAAAAAAAATGGGGGGACTCGCCGGTATGGCAACACACAATGCAAATAAAGCAGCTATCTTATACGATGAAATAGATCGCAATCCGCTTTTTGTCGGCAACGTTGCGAAAGAAGATCGCTCGTTGATGAATGTTTGCTTCACAATGAAAGATCGCGAATCTGAACCGGCATTTGCAGCATTGGCGAAAGAAAATAATATCAGCGGCATCGAAGGACACCGTTCTGTCGGTGGTTTCCGTGCTTCAATTTATAATGCTATGCCAACTGAAAGTATTCAGTTGTTGACAGATTTGATGAGAAACTTTAAATAGTTGAAAGTTAAAAGTTGAAAGTGAAAAAATAACTTTCAACTTTCAACTTTCAACTTTCAACTTTCAACTTTCAACTTTCAACTTTTATATGGAGGATTGGCAATTAGAATTTGAATGGTTGCGGGTCAGGCATATCGTCAAAGACGCGCTGAAAAAAGAAACACTGCCCGATTTGAATCTTGTTTTACTAATGATAGGGATTCAAGAATTAGGGCATTGGAAAAAAGGTTTTACGAAAGAAGAGAAGCAAGACCTCATGCATATAGGTGTTTGTTGTCTATTGAGCGACGATGGCTACTACGAATTTATCGGACGAGATGCCGATCAATGGCCGCTCTATCGTCAAAAAAGAAAAATAGAAATCATCGGCGAAAAAGTACAAGAAAGATTATTGAAAGAAAAAGCCGTAGAATATTTTAAATAATGGTTATTGGTTATCGGTTATTAGTTATTGGTT